>JBGSIY010000880.1:0-2410 GCA_041742275.1 Pirellulaceae bacterium
TATTATTTTTACTGAACAAATGAACGACCGCGGGGTCGCTCCTCCACTGAATCGTTACGGTGCCCACGCCAAAGTTCATCTTGAGAATGCTTCAAAGGGCGGCGTGTTTTCAAGTCGACCAGTATAACAGCCCAAAAACGCGGAGCCCACCATTGGCGGGTCGAGAACTTAAAAAAGTTTTTGAGAACGCCATTCATGGTGAACTTATCCGCTGCGATGTCCCATTATTTCAGGGGCTGCAGCGTTCTACCTAAACAGCCTGGTCCGCAAAGTTCGCAATATCACCCCAAAATCGCCTCACCCAACCCCATTCTCTCGGGTGATTTTGAATAACGGGGTTGGGCCTGTTTGAGCAGGCCCCTCAATTTCTCCGCTCGTCGCGCATCCGAGGGATGAGTGGACATAAACTCAGGGGTCGCCGAATCCCCTTTCAGTCCGCCAAAGCGTTCCCAAAAACGGGGGGCTTCTGCCGGATCGTAACCGGCATCGGCCATCAATAGGATACCGATCTCGTCGGCCTCGGACTCTTGTTTGCGGCTGTAGGGGAGCAACACACCATACTCGGTCGCCACACCATAGGCGCGTAGTAACGCGTCTTTGCGATCCGGCATCTTCGCGGTGGTGACCAAATCCAATACTTGTTTCGCGCCATCCACGGCCATTCCCTGGCTCATCCGCTCGCCACCATGACGAGCCAGAGCGTGGGCGATTTCGTGACTCATCACCACGGCCAGTCCCGCTTCATTATCACAGGCAGGCAGGATCCCTTCGTGAATCGCCACTTTACCGCCCGGGAGACAGAACGCATTTTGTTCGGAGCTATCGATTAACACAAATTGCCAATCGTAATCTGACCGCTGGGCCACGTTGGCGATCCGCCGCCCCACCCGCTCGACCATTGCGGTTGCCCTCGCGTTTTGACTGCGGGGAGATTCGCCCAAGGTTTCTTCGAAGGCCTGGACACCCAAGGCGATTTCACGCGACTCGGGCAACATCACCAACTGTTTCCTGCCCGTCATGGGCACCGAGCGGCATCCACTAGTGCACCAACATGACGCCGCCACAAACCAGAGGCCCGTCTGGCTCATCCAGTTTCGACGACTCACCAGTGAGGACGTTGATCTCTCTACGGAATCTCTCGAACTCATCCTTGAATTCGCTTTCATATTGCTCTGTAACCATGGCCCCCCCCAATGGAAATAGGTACTAGGCAGGTGCACCGGTCGCTCCACGTCGAAGACACGAAATAGTCGACGAACGGAAAATTGGGGGAATTATCAGAAGTATTCTTAGCAAAATCCTTATTCGCAGTCATTATCAATTCAAAATCGAAGCCAATCGACCTGTTTTCCAGATTCGGCATTTAAATTACTAGCATTTATGCCATAATTCGTCTTTTTATTGGCGTTTCACAGGATTCTCACGCAGGTCCGTTGTGTTCCGCTGCCAAGCTTATGTGTCGGCCCAAAGTACCCATGAAAAACAAATTTGATGAACTCGAAACGCACGGATCGGACGCGGATGGCACGGAGCATCCGATCCCTCGTGGCGAGTTTCCGGTAGCTGACCCCAGTGTTTCGATCGACGAACTCGAAAAACAAGTTGAATCAACATTACATGTGTATGAATCGGGATTCCGAGAACGACACCCCGTGGTGTGGTGGGTCACCCTAATCCTTCCCCCCATTCTGTTGGTTGGCGCCTTGGCAGTTGCCGGAATTCTCAATGGTTGGGTTTTTGCGACCAAACTGTTCGGCGCCGCTGCCGCAACCTTTTTTGGCTTGGGTAGATTTGTCATTCTCTTTGGACAACAACCCGAAACGGCGGCATCGAAGGAAGTCACTCAAGCGTTTAATTTTTTGACTCCTGCCGAATTGTTCATTATGGTCACCTATATGGACGTCGCCGTCGCACTGTTGGTGGCCTTTCATATCGGTGCCTTATTCCGCATGCCTTGGTTGGGGGCTCGTGTTGCCGGTCTAGTCGAAGATGCTAGGTTTGTGCTCGAGTCGATGCCTTGGATGCGACGATTGGCGTTCATCGGCATGACCCTGTTCGTGGCCTTTCCACTCGCAGCCACCGGAGCCATTGGCGGTTCGATCTTGGGGACATTGTTGGGACTAACTCGAGTCTCGACTTTTTTGGCAACTGTGATTGGCTGCCTCTTGGGGAACGGGCTGTTATATTTAGCCTCAGACATGGTCGCGCGTTGGGTCCCCATGAATTCTCCGATCGTTCGTTTTGGAGGAATCGCCGCTATTCTCTTTTTGATCTTGGCCATGGAACTGCGTTACAAACGACAAAAGAAACGTTATCACGACGCACATGATCATGCCCATTAGATTCTAATAATTTTTTTTGCCGGTTCGTTCCGCTCTCAGCAGATGCCAAAATGGTCCCAACGGCCCCT
>JBGSIY010000881.1:0-2547 GCA_041742275.1 Pirellulaceae bacterium
ATCGATGCGACACGAAAGAGTGTCGCTTTGTAAGTGGCTGAATTTCAATTTCCGTCTGCCACTACGCTTCTGCTAACGTGCTGCAGCTCACAATAACATGCACTAGCCGCCCCTTGGCGTCATGACGCCGCCTCTTTCAAACTCGGCCAGCAATTCGTCGAGCATCGTTCGCTCCAGACTGCGACCCTCGCCATCCAGGGAATCGGGTTGTGTGTGAACGGCATCAACCAATTTTACCTGTGCATTCGAGGGCAATTCGAATGGCATCGTTATCTTATCGATCGCAGAAGACTGGTGAACTGCCAACTGCCGCAGTGACTCACCTGGGATTTCTGACGCCGGTGCATTCTTTTCAACCATCGGCGTGAACTGACCGGCAAGCTCTGGAACTTGCGTTTGGCCAGCTGCGGTTAGCACCACATTTCTGATACCGACGGTATCTCCTTGCAAAACACGATGTCGATTGAAAGCGATTTGAACAAAGTAGTATTTGAATCCTTGCTTAACGTCGAACTTGAAATCGACCGATTGCCATTGACCCTGAGTCGTCGGTTCCATGTTGGTATGAACGAACTGCTCGTGATTGGCTATCTCGGTGATGCCGTCGCGGAGAACGGGAACTCGTTCAACATTCCATTGCTCAATGCCGAAGTATTCGTCTACTCCAAATACGGAAACCATCATTTTAGCTCCTCGCTCGGTTGAAATCCGACGGTAGTCAAATCGGAAAGCAACTTCGTTCGTTAACCGATTCAAGTCGGTAATGGTTTGATAAATGACGCCTTGTCCCCAGCCATTGTTTGGATTGATCACTGCGGTATTGTTTTGAATCAGGAAATCGCGCCCGTTCCAACCGTCATCACGAGTAATTCTTGGATTGAGGTTGCCAGAAAAGTTGGGGTCTTCAAGAACATTTCCGATGGGTTGCTCGCTGACGTTAATCGTTCGGTACGTGGTCGCCATTCGCCCCACACTGTCCCACACTTTTAATCCGACGGTGTAGGTTCCAGGTGTCAAATAGGTCTTCATGACACTTGCCCCAACACCGTCGTTGAATTGACCGTCGCCGTCAAAGTCCCACATGTAGCCGGCGTAGTCAGGCCGCACCGTGGCATTCAGAAGCAATGACAACCCCCCACGCGTGCTTTCGGTGAAGGCTGGGCTTGTGGCCGATCCTGATACTCCAACGGTACTGACATGATCGACGGAGAATAGTTGTGAAAATGGCGTTCCAATGTTCTCGCTTGACGATAAAAAAGTTTTTTCAACGTTGGCAAAAGTCGCGTGATTGATCGAACTTACACTGAGCGGGTTGAGGGAGTTCGAGTGATCGTTGTGCGGAATGAAGGTTTGGAATCCGTACTCAAACCCTTCCACACGCAATCCCTCGAAATCAATGCGGTTCGCATCCCCTTCGTTGTGCGAAATTCCAATGCCTTTGGAATTGTTTCCCTGACTTCTCGACTGGAAATTGATTGGCGAGTTGATGTCACCGACGACGAGTCCGTTCTCGTATCGCATCAATGTCGAGTAAAAGTTGTGGACACCGTTGTTGACGCCCCATAGGGTGTAGTCGCGGATAATCGATTTGATCTTGTGAGCCGTGCGGATGCCAAATGTGAAGTCTCCTTCTTGATCCTGGCTATCACGGTTGTGCAGCCATGTGTGGATACCGCGATTGGCATTGTACACTTCGACACCACTCATGCCTCGCATAGGGACGTTGTTGGGGGTGAACGTTGTGATTCCGGCATCAATGTAACGCTGGCGTACGACGGGATCGTAAATGAGCGATACCGGCAATGTTTCCACGTGCTGCAGTCCGTCGGTGTGATGCACCAAATCAAATCCAGCTCCGTTGATACTGGCGGCCACGTTGTCTTGCATCAGCAAGCCGAACCCACCACCTTGGACCCAATATCCGCTGCCGGTAAAACCGAGGTCGAACCTCGGTCCGCGAGCAGTATGGAAGAACACGTCGTCATCGAAGTTATTCTTTAGATCACCCGTGATTTTCACTACGGTGTTGCCAATCCACTCGCCGATCTCGTTCCCATTCTCAGTCACGATGCCGGCCCCGACGACGTCGAAAACGACGTTGTCACGAAGGACCGCGTGGCTGTCGTGCTGGACGATACCCCAGCCTGGGGTGCCCCAGACGACATTGCCCGTTAATTCCGCTGCGGGACCGTCGTACGATAGCGAACCGATGCGGTGTAGGTGCAAGCCATAACGTCCGCGTGGGTTGGTGCCGGTGCCGGGTGAACCATCAAGGTTCGTTTTAGTATCGTCGACAAGCAACCGTTTGTCACTGCGGCCTAAATCTTTGAATTGGGCATACTCTATGTCGGCATCCGGATTGTGCATGATCATCACATGCCCCCGTTGTTGGTTGGGCACGGTTGCGTCGCTGGACCGGACCACGACGTTGCGTGTCAAGTTGATCACGTACAAGGACAATTCTTCGGCGGTAAACGTTTCGCCACTGGGGCGAACGTGTTCCCAGACTGTTCCTGATCTCAGGGTGATGCGATTGCCGTTGATCGC
>JBGSIY010000882.1:0-9176 GCA_041742275.1 Pirellulaceae bacterium
ACGGTGGGAGATAAACGAGTCGATTGCAAATTACCCTTGGGCCACACGAACGACGAGCAAATCCATGTAGTGCCGAGCGGGACAGCGGCCAGTGCGATAGGTCAAGTTCTTGTCGTAGGCCTGCACGGGAGAGAAAGCAAAATGGGGAGTGCAGTGGCAGCCGATCACAGACAGAGTTCCACCGGGTCGAACCAGGCGAAAGGCGAGTTCTTGGGCTGCTGGGAGTCCGACCAGTTCCATAACGGCATCGGCCCCACGCCCAGCGGACATTTCCTTAATGAGTAAGTCGGCTTCATCGCCAGAGGCTGCCACCGAGACTCCAAGATCGCTGGCCTGGGCGCGGCGGCTTTCGACCGGATCGATGGCGACAATTCGTTGGGCTCCGAGGGATTGGGCGGCGACAATGGCGAGGAGTCCAACCGTACCGCAGCCAACCACAGCATACGTTCCCTCTGGGGTGACGCCCGCCATCTCGGCGCAGAAGTAGCCGGTGCTAAAGTTGTCCCCCAATAGGAGAGCACTTTCTGCCGACAGACCCGCGGGCATTTTCTTCAGGGTTCCGTCGGCCAAGGGGACCCGCACCAATTCGGCTTGGCCTCCATGCAGACCCTGGCCTTGAGAACGCCAGCCGAAGAGTTCGGCGCCCGTGCAACGACTATGCAGGCCTTGCGAGCAATAGAAACAATGACCGCAACACGTTGAAAAGGGCGCAAAGACCTTGTCGCCCAGTTGAAACTGAGAGACTTCGCTGCCGATTTCGACCACCGTTCCGACAAATTCATGCCCCATGGCAGTGCCGGCGTCGAGTCCGCTTTCTCGCCCGAAGAAGGGGTGCAGGTCCGAACCGCACAGGCCGGCAATTTCGACCTTGACCACTGCATCCCCGGGGCGTTCGATTCGCGAATCAGGAATTTCGTGATAGGAGACGCGACCGATTTCGTCAAAACAGACGGCTTTCATGAACTTCGCTTCCGTGAGAGAGTATGGGAACCGGTTCATAGTGTAGTGGATTTTGCGAACACCGTCGAGAATTGAAAGAAACTCAGCCTCTGCTTTTCGGCGACGAGCGATAGCCTGTCGACTAAAAAGGAATAAGAACGTATCCCTTAACCTCCTAGCCGTGGGGTAGTAGCCCCTGGTTTATTCGGTCGAACCGGACGCTAACGCGTTTCGGCTGATGATTCCGATCCGTTTTGGGATCGGCTCTAAGGCGACGAGCGATAGCCTGTTGACCAAAAAGGAATAAGTTGAAAGGGTGGCGAGCGAGGCCAAGAGGGGGTTAGCGGCGTTAACGCTTTGGGGGTTATAATGCGGGCGTCCGCGCTCGACCCTACGCCGTAATAGGGGACCTGTCCGCCGATTTTTCTTACGTGGAAAAAAAAGAGATTCATGACACGAGTTTTGGTAACAGGAGCCAATGGTTTTTTGGGCTCGAATTTAGTCACTCATTTAATTGACCGAGGCTATCAGGTTCGGGCGTTGGTGCGTGGCAAAAATGATTCGCTGACCAATTTAGGAGCGGAAGTTGTCCATGGCGACTTGAGGAACCTTGCACCGATTGAAGCGGCTTGCAAAAACGTGGAGACGGTTTTTCATGTTGCGGGGGTATCGGGTATTTGGGGGGCGTGGAAGCATTTTCACGGTTCGAACACTGTGGGTTCCCGCAATGTAGTGGAGGCCTGTCGCAGCCAAGGGGTCAAGAAGCTCGTTTACACCAGCAGTCCGAGCGTGACCTTCGATGGCCAGCATCAAATCAATGTCGATGAGTCGGCGCCCTATCCGAAGAAGTTTCTCTGTCATTATCAACATTCGAAGGCGTTGGCGGAGCGGTATATACTCGACTCCAACGATGATGCACGGCTGATGACCTGCGCGTTACGACCGCATTTAATCTGGGGACCGAAAGATCAGCATTTGATTCCGCGTTTGATTGATCGTGCTGGAAAACGCCAGTTGGTACGCGTGGGCGATGGAACCAATATGGTCGATAATATTTACGTCGACAATGCCTCGATTGCTCATATCCAGGCGGCAGAAGCCATGCGACCAGGTTCGCCAGTTTGCGGGACGGCCTATTTTATTTCTCAAGGCGATCCTGTGAATTGTTGGGAATGGATCAATGATATTTTGAAGTTAGCCAACCTGCCGCGATTGCGCAGATCGATTTCCTTTTTCTGGGCCTATCGCTTAGGCTACGCCTTGGAAACCTATCATGAGATGTTTGATATCCAAAAGGAACCAAGAATGACTCGGTTCTTGGCTGCTCAACTGGCCAAGTCCCATTATTTCGATATCACGCGAGCGCGACGTGATTTTGGCTTTTCGCCTCAGATATCATTGGACGAAGGCATGAAACGATTGGGAGCGGCGCTGGCGACCTCTAACAATTAGGTTGAGTTTGCCGACGAGCGAGGTGTTGGCGGGCTGTATGGGAATTTTGCCACAGGCGTCAGGGTAGCGGAGTGTCTATTGAGTTGCCGGGCGAAATAGCGGTATTTGTTGGCCCTGGCCTGATGGTGTTTGAAACAGACGGATAGTTGCTTGTGATGGTTTTGGGTTTGAGGTGGTTTTTCCGTTATCGCTCAACCGAAGTGCGAAGAATGGCTGAGATTAGTTTTTTTTTCCTGCTCGGTGGAGTCGGACGGAGAACTTTCCCATCGGTGGAAGAGTATTGATAGCGGCTCGAATTCGGTCACGATCGGGTTTAAATGGCGGTTTCCGCCGGTTGCCAAAGACGTGTAAAACGAGTATTTTTTAGAGACTGATATCTCCGCCTATAGGGCTCTTTTTGGAATGATCTCATTGGAAAATCGAATCGAATTACCTGACACCCAACGCATTGTGATCACGGGCGTGGGATTAACTGCGCCCAATGGTAATACGTTGGCCGAACTTCGCGACGCATTGTTATCGAGTCGGAGTGGGGTGCAGCCGTATGAGATTCGGTATTTTGGAAAAACTTTGGCAGGCATTTGCAATTTCGATGTGACTCGGCATCAATCCCGGAAGGACGCGCGGCGGGGAACGCGAGCCGGAGGCATTGGCGTATTCTGTGCCAATGAAGCGTTGTTGGACAGTGGCATTGACTGGGAGAATACGCCTCGCGATATGGTGGGCGTATATATTGGCGTGACCGAACATGGAAACGTCGAAACCGAAAGCGAAATTTATCAGATCAAAGATTACGATTACGACACGAGCTTTTGGTCACACCATCACAATCCGCGAACCGTCGCGAACAATCCTGCGGGTGAAATTGCGTTGAATTTGGGGATCACGGGGCCGCATTACACGATCGGCGCGGCGTGTGCCGCTGGGAATGCGGGTTTGATTCAAGGTTTGCAGATGCTCCGGTTGGGCGAATGCGATTTGGCGTTGGCCGGCGGCGTATCGGAGAGCATTCATACATTTGGAATTTTTGCCGGGTTTGCCAGCCAAGGTGCTTTGGCGACTCACGAAGACCCGACCAAGGCCTCGAGGCCGTTTGACAAAAATCGCAATGGAATTGTCGTCGCCGAAGGCGGCTGCATTTATACGTTGGAACGCCTTTCCGATGCCAAACGTCGGAACGCAAAAATTTATGCAGAGATTGTGGGTTATGCAATCAATACCGACGCCACGGATTTTGTGTTGCCCAATCCGGAGCGACAGGCTCAATGCATGCGGAAAGCGCTGAAGATTGCCGGAATTGCAGCAGAACAAATTGACATTGTCAGTACGCACGCGACCGGCACCACCAACGGCGACATCTTGGAATGCGTTGCCGTTCGAGATGTTTTTGGTAAATCGGACAAGACCTTTATCAACAACGCTAAGAGCTTTTTTGGCCACTCTATGGGTGCCGCCGGCGCCTTGGAATTAGCAGGAAATTTGCCTTCATTTGATGACCATCACGTGCATCCCACGATTAATGTTGACGATCTGGACGAAGAATGTGCGTTGACGGGGCTGGTCCAAAACCATCCTCGCGAGGTGAAGAAGGTCGATTATATTTTGAATAACTCGTTCGGAATGTTGGGCATCAATTCGGCATTGGTTGTCAAACGTTTATAATTCTTGCATAACATTTACTTTTGTGATCCGACTCTAGGAGAATTGGCCAAAATGGCACCTGAAGAAATTCGTCAAGCGATTATCGATATTCTTGCTGACATTGCCCCCGATGAAGATTTGACCGTAATGGACGACAGTGTCAATTTTCGCGACCAACTTGAGCTTGATAGCATGGATTTCTTAGACATCGTTATGGAATTGCGGAAACGCTATCGCGTCCAAGTTCCCGAAGAAGATTATGGCCACCTGGCCTCGATGGACAGTACGGTAAAGTACTTAGAACCGAAAATGGTCAACGTCCCGGCGTAGACGACTTCCGATATCCGGCTGAATTGATCACCATACGTCGGAGCAAAAAATCCTTCCATCAGGGGGCGGAATTGTTGGGTTGTCCCATGACGGTGTCGGCGGCAGTGGTTACAATTGCCTTTCCAGGTCGTGCTCAGCGTTCAGTCCCGTCCAACAGTAGAACGTAGAACGGTTCAATTTTTGAAGCGGTTTGTTAGGTCTGGTTCCAGTTCCAGGGTCTGTAACAAGCCGCTATTTTTCTGGAAGTTGGTAAATTTTGGGGGAGTTGGTTGAGGGGGAGAGGTGAGGCCACGGCTGAAAAGTAGGACGTAGCCATAGCCGCCGATAGCCGGCAATGGTCAGATTCCACGGTCATATACAATCATCGCGTTCAATGGCCGTGGAAGAGGCGGCACAAAGTGCCGGCTTCGTGAGAGAAGGGGCACTGTTTCAATCCAAGCCAGAACCCGCGGCTAAGGACTGGTCCGGAAATAAACTGGCGATTTGGCTCAACGTTGAACGGCTCTCCGAGCCGTGATTTTTCGACTCGGAGAGGCGAGCTACTAACGTCAATCCGGGAACTTAACTCCAGACAATCACTAACGAATCGTCCCGTAATAAAATCCGTTTTTAAAATTAGCCGGAGTGCACTAGCACCCGGTTTTGCAGGGAACCGGACGCTAGCGCGTTTCGGCTAATCTGGGAACTTAATTCCGGACAATTACTAAGGTGGTTCGGCGATAGCGCGATGCCAAATTGCGAGACGATCGGACCGCAAATAGTTTATATTTGTTTGACGTGAGTCGCAGGGGCTCATCGAGTCGTGTAAGACCTGTGTGCGACTCACGGCAATTTTCGAGGTTCAGAGGGTTTGCCTTGAATCGCTGGGTCGCCGGTTTGGGAAGCGAAAACAATAGGTTGATTCAGGCCGAAGAGTTGATCCTCGGGTGGTCGCGAGAAATGGTTTGGTTGCTTGTTTGGATTTGACGAGCACCCCCTGCGTCGATCGGTTCAAAAATAACAAGAGCAAAAAATTAGGAAGAGGCAAACACGCATCGCATGATGGAAGATCGGCCGGAAGAAACATCGGAAATTGCCGCCGATGAATTAAAGTCCAAATCCCTACCTGATGGAGAGGTATTCGATACCATCATTATTGGGGCAGGAATGTCTGGATTGGCGGCGGGAATTCGTTTGGCCTATTATGATCAACGCGTCTGTTTGTTGGAACGCCATTACACGATTGGTGGCTTGAATTCGTTTTATCGCGTCAATCGGCGGGACTACGATGTTGGATTGCATGCGGTGACTAATTTCACTGAGAAGGGCGCGAAGAAGGGTCCCTTTTCGAGAATCTTGCGGCAACTTCGATTCAAATGGGAGGACTTTGCGTTGGCTCCCCAAAAGTACTCGCGGATCGCTTTCCCATCGGCTTCGTTATTGTTCAACAACAACATCGAGTTAATGACCTCGGAGGTCGTTAGAGTTTTTCCTGATCGCAAGGACGCTTGGCAAAACCTGCTCGGATTGATCACCGATTACGACGACCTGGACCAAAGCGCCTTTGAGATTTCCGCGCGGCAACGGTTGGAAGAGATTCTAAGGGACCCACTGCTGATTGACATGTTGCTGTGCCCGTTGATGTGGTACGGGAATCCACGTGAGCACGACATGGCATGGGGGCAGTTTTGCATCATGTTTCGCAGCATTTTTCTGGAGGGATTCGCTAGGCCCTTTAAGGGTGTTCGTTTGATCCTGAAGAATTTGATTAAACGTTTCCGCGAGCTGGGTGGCGAATTGAAATTGCGGCATGGGGTCAAGCGGATTATCACGGACGGGGGACGCGCCATCGGGGTCGAGCTCGACGATGGCCGGAAGATTTTTGGCACGCGGATTCTGTCCTCCGCCGGCCATTTGGAGACGTTGCGTTTGTGCGACGATGTCAGCGAACCCGATCCGGGACTTGCCGGTAAAATGTCCTTTATCGAATCGATTTCGGTGCTCGATCGCGAACCGGAGAAAATTGGTTTTCATGAAACGATTGTGTTCTTCAACGATTCCGATACGTTTTCCTGGACGCCTCCCCAAGACGATCTGTGTGATTTGCGGACGGGGGTGATTTGTTCCCCGAATAATTACGCTTATGGAGAGGCGGAGGGGACATTACCCGAGGGGATGATGCGTCTGACAACGATTGCCGATTTTGATCGTTGGAATCAGTTAGACCAACAAGCGTATCAGTTGGCCAAACTTCGCTGGTACGATCGGTCGATTGAGTCTTGCGTTCGATTCGTTCCGGACTTTCGCGCTTATGTCATCGATACGGACATGTTTACGCCCACGACAATTCGCCGTTTTACTTGGCATGACAACGGAGCCGTTTACGGGGCACCCGATAAAAGGCTCGACGGAACGACCCATTTGCCCAATGTGTTTTTATGTGGAACCGACCAAGGGTTTGTGGGGATAATCGGGGCCATGATGAGTGGGATTTCGATGGCCAACATGCATTGCCTTAAAGACAATTGAAAGCTCAACCGGGACTGAAGGAACAAATCTTAGGGGTCCCCAGTGAGTATGGCTAGACGAACTGGGGCTTGTAAATAAGTTAGGTCTTCGCGATGGGCAGAGGCGTGAGAGTCGGTTAACCCCGGGTTTTATTCCCGTCCGACATTGGAAGTCCCGGGCGAATTGTTCGATTCGCCCGCTTGCCGGTTGAGTTTAGGGGTTCAATTCTTTATCCTGTTCGGTTTCTTGATTCGCAGTCCATCAGCCAGTAATTCAACATGCCAAAAGACTTTTTGCAAGGTGCCCAAGCTCATTATGACGTCGTGGTGATTGGGAGTGGGCTGGGTGGCCTGACTGCTGCCAACGTATTGGCTCGCGAGGGGCGTTCGGTGTTGTTATTGGAGCAGCACTACAAGTTGGGGGGGTTGGCTACCTGGTTTAAACGCCCGGGTGGGCATCTGTTTGATATTTCTTTGCATGGTTTTCCGCATGGGATGATCAAAAGCTGTCGCCGATACTGGACTCAAGAAATTGCCGATTCGATCGTCCAGCTCGAAGGGGTTCGATTCGACAACCCTATGTTTTCATTGACAACGACATTCAATCGCGTCGACTTCACACGTTTATTGACTGAGCATTTCCAAGTCCCCGCGGCGGCAGTGGATGCGTTTTTTGATGCGGCTCGTGGGATGAATTTTTATGATGACCAGTCGATGACCACGGGGGAGTTGTTTGAGAAGTTTTTTCCGGGTCGGGAGGACGTCATCCGGTTATTGATGGAGCCGATTACTTACGCCAATGGATCGACGTTGGAGGACCCCGCCATCACCTACGGGATCGTTTTTTCCAATTTCATGTCCAAAGGCGTCTTTACGTTCCAAGGAGGGACCGATCATTTAGTCAAGTCGATGGAGCGGGAGATGCGTCGCAATGGAGTAGACATTCGCATCAATTGCAATGTCGAACGCATCGATGTCCAAGGTGGCAAAGTTCGAGGCGTGACGGTGAATGGACAGGAAATCAAAACCGATGCCGTTGTATCCAACGCGAATTTGAAGGGGACGATCTTCAACATGATTGGTGCCGAGTGTTTCGACAAGAGCTTTGTCGACTCGGCTGCTGAGGTTCGTTTGAACAATTCCAGCACGCAAGTTTACATGGCACTCAAACCGGGAGAGACGATTCCGCGTGACACGGGAGATCTCCTTTTTTGCAGCACGGCACCTTTGTTCCGTACGAATTTGTTGCTGAGTCGTGATATCACCAGTCGGACGTTTTCGTTTTACTATCCCGACATTCGCCCCGAAAAACCGGAGCGTTTTTTGGTGGTGTCCAGTACCAACGCGAATTTTGAAGATTGGTCGCAACTGGGGCCTGAGGGGTACGCGGCGAGCAAACAGGAACTGATCGAAGACACGTTAAACCACTTGGAAAAGTATTTGCCAAACTGTCGCGAAAAAATCGAACATGTGGAAGCGGCCACCCCGATCACTTTCGAGCACTATACCAAACACATTGCCGGTTCAAGTTTCGGTACAAAATTTGAGGGGTTGGCAGTCAGTCGAGCCCTGCCTGATCAAATCAAAGGTCTGTATCACGCTGGCAGTTGCGGGATCATCATGTCGGGTTGGCTGGGGACGATCAACTACGGTGTGATTGTCGCCAACGACGTCAGTAATCATTTATCTTCAATCGCCACCGTCAAGCCCTTATAAAATTGACAGCAGGAAAACAAACAGCATGACTATCGAGGAAATCTATGCGTCGTTGCCCCATCGGCCGCCGATGTTGTTGGTCGATCGCATCATGGAACGCACAGAGAATTCCATTGTTTGCGAAAAAGATTTTCGAGCGGATGAGTTTTTTGTCCAAGGCCATTATCCCGAGTTTCCTATCGTTCCGGGCGTGATCTTGTGCGAATGTGCAGCACAATCAGGGGCTATCTTATTGAGCAAACGGTTTAGCGATACGACTTTAGTACCCGTCTTGACTCGGATGAACGACATCAAGTTCAAACGGATGGTTCGACCTGGGGAAACTGTCAGTATTACGGCCACGCTCGACGAGACTTTGTCCAACGCGTTTTACTTGTCAGCCGTGGTTCGAGTGGGCAAAGAGGTCGCGGTTCGGTTAAGCTACGCATGCTCGTTAGCCCCCAAGGCGTCTTGATGTTTCATACGTTTTTTGTCAGAGCGAGACCATGGATTTTTTACAGATCGAGAACAAGACGTTTGTGGTATTTGGCGTCGCCAATAAAAAAAGTGTGGCGTGGCACATTGGTAAAACGCTGGAAGAATCGGGGGCCAATGTAGTTTATGTTGTGCGGA
>JBGSIY010000883.1:0-3129 GCA_041742275.1 Pirellulaceae bacterium
GCCGCGTTGGGTGGCACCGTCGGCGGTATCTCCGGTGCCCTCATCGGCATGGGAGTCCCCGAATACGAAGCTCAAAAGATTGAGGGAACACTAAAGGGGGGGCGATGCCTTATCTCGGTTCACTCCGAAAACTCGGATGAAACCGAACGCGCCCAAATGATTTTCGAAAACGCAAATGCTCAGGATATCTCGACTTCGAGTGAAACTTCAAATCAAGTCAATCGATAGTTCCACGCGGTTTTCCATTGCAAATGAAACTCTCTGCCCAACGCTTTGTTGATTGAGAGTTTTCCCATCTTTTGAGGTCAAAACGCAATGGGTACCACATTGAGATTACAAAGAGCGAGATTACAAAGAGCAAATCGCTGAATAAATTTGTCTCTGAATTCGATTTATACAATCGCACCAAAAGATCAGATTTTGTTACAGTAAAAGGGCCTTCCGAGTGGTTTTTGTCGAAAGACATCACCGCGGAAGGTCTTTTTTATTTGTAGGCAGAAAAATATCTTCGCACGCCAGCAGTTACTAACGTCCTCACCCAATAACAATTCAATCCAAATCATGCAGGAGACCGCAAATTCGAATCGAAGGGTGACAAGGGATCGACGTAATCGCGCCGCACAACAGCACCTGATCGACAAATGCCCCCGGTTGCAAAACCGGACTCGATGGCCCCCTCTGTCAATACGGCCCTACAGGCATTGATTAGGCGGCTTTGGAAGACGAGCTCACAGCATGGTCGGCTGGGGTTGAATGAATCTCGATATCCCGCTCGGCTTTTCGCCCGGTCAATCGCCCCAGCCCCTGACTGCTGATTTGGTAGTGAAACCCGTTCCAGACAATCGAACGATGAAAGGCCGAACCGACTTTCCATACCAAAACGAATAGTTCGATCAAAGGCCAGGCCAAAAGATCGAGATTGCGTGTCGCACGCATCTGCCTCCATTCACTGGTACTCAATTTACCAATCTGATTTTTGAGCGAAATGCGGTAAAGTCCCAGCCCGTAAATGGCGGCGTTCAGTCCACCCCATACAAAAACATCTGCCTTCAGGGTGAACGCCGAAATGAGACAGGCTACAAAAGTAAACCAATAGGCCGACTGGATCAAAGCCAGGAGGCCCAACGCCAAAATCCAAACGGACTTGGCATACGCGAATTCGAACACGTTTTCCCGGTGCGTGGCCCGCAAGAAGTCCAGCACACTCAGATCAACGGTGGCGACACCACGACATTGCGGCTCATAAGTGATTTGCAATCCGACTGTCTTTACCGCCGCCACGGTCGTCCAACAATCATCCACAGATCGTTCCCAAATCGATTTCAATTCGCACCGTTCCAATGTCGCCGCTCGGATTGCCCACGTCTCCCGCGCTAAAGTCGCTTGGCGTCCTGGCCCAAAAAACGCTGAAACACTGTTGTGCACGATAGCAAACATACGATTGGCAAATGATTGATGCCGCGGAAGGTGCCAAACACTGCCCGTCACCACACCCACACGGTGATCCTGCAACGCAAACACAAACCAGCGTAACCAACTACCGTTGACTCGTACACGAGCATTGCCAAACGCAAAAATCGTGCTCTCATGACTTGCGGCTCGAATCCCTGCCAG
Source organism: Pirellulaceae bacterium (assembly GCA_041742275.1). Lineage (GTDB taxonomy): Bacteria > Planctomycetota > Planctomycetia > Pirellulales > Pirellulaceae > BJ22. The sequence continues at coordinate 1,615 of JBGSIY010000883.1, forward strand.
CAGCATCTCGCTTTGGTGGCCCGTTGTCGGAATCTGGGAACTGACAACCATTCGAAGTTTTAAAAACCGATTTTCTTCAATCAGACTTTTAATCACTTTGGCACAGCGGTCTTGACGGCTTCGAACAACAAAAATGATCTCAAAGTTGGAATAGTCTTGTCTCAAAAACGACACAAGATTTTCTCGCAAGCCAATGGCACCGTCTAAACATGGGATCACTACGGTTACTTTGGGTAATTCGGTAAGATGGGGGCACGATTCCGCGACCTTCCGACGTGCGAAGCGACGGTTTTCAAAAAGCCATAGGACCCCCAATGCCAGTGCCAAAATGGCGAGACCAAGAAAAGTACCCGTTCCCAGATAAGTCATCAGGAGTGTCATGGATTTTAAATTTTGAGGATCTAATAGTCGATCAAATATTATTAGCTAATCATTAAAATCGTTTTTTTTTAACAATTCCTTTAGAGGGAAACATCATCGTTTCCAATTTGGAACGCAATATCAGTTTTGTAAAAAATAGAACGCAAAATTTATGCCGATCCCTGGAAATCCGCCACGGTTCAATATTGGCAGGGTCACAAGCATTTGCTAATTTAGGACTCGTGTTGGCTAGGACGCCGAATATTGATTAGCAGTGAAAAGCAGCAACTCGAATGCTTGCTGCACCTGATTGTCCCCCAAGTTACTGAAGATCAACGAGAATAACAGCATTCAGCATGCTGTCTCGCAATGCAAAGGAAGCAAGAACATGTCTGCAGACAAAGGATTGACAGTAGATTCGCATATTCGTTGGATGATCCGACGTGATATGCCAGAAGTGCTTGCGATAGAAACCAACAGTTTCGAGTTTCCCTGGTCCGAGGATGACTTCATTCGCTGCCTTCGTCAGCGGAATTGCATTGGCATGGTTGCCGAGCATGAGGAACAAGTTGTTGGATTCATGATTTACGAATTGAATCGCAGCGATCTACATCTTCTGAATTTTTCCGTCCGCCCCGACGCCCGGCGGCGAGGGATCGGCGTGCAAATGTTAAGCAAGTTAATCGGAAAACTTTCGCACCAACGTCGGACGCGTATCTCGCTGGAAATTCGCGAAACCAACTTGGCCGCACAACTCTTCTTCAAAAACTCGGGGTTTGTTTGCGTCTCGCTGTTGAAGGACCACTACGACGACACGACCGAAGACGCTTATGTTATGCATTACAATTGCCACGCCGCCCCACAAGCATCTACTACCAATCGAATCACTCGATTGGCTGGCTAACGGGGAAAATCTTATTTTCCGTAAGATAGACCCGACGCGTCAGAAGTAAATTCTCGGCGCGTCTTTTATGCGCCCCCAAATTGCTTTTCTAATTCAAGTACCCGCTCGAACAATGCCGCTGAGGCTGCCCTGGTATCAGGCCCTTCAGCAAACACCGTAAACATCGGTTCACCCGGATTGAGGATCGATCGTTTGGGAGGTACGTCGGCTATCCAGCCACGCTGCCTCCAATCACGCAACAATTCGCTCCG
>JBGSIY010000884.1:0-1790 GCA_041742275.1 Pirellulaceae bacterium
TCGCTGAAATTCGTCATGTAGTTGAAGTAGTATTAAAAATCAAAACAGATTCGATTGAATATGAAAAAGCAATCCAAGACTCAGACAACAAGTGACGATCGGAAGATCAAGTACGTCAAAGCGACAATCGTCCCTCAAAAAGTCGTAATCAGTACGGCTCTTATGGGCAAGTCGCTTCGACTTGTGTCCACTAGTTCAATCGATGGTGCCGTAAAGTTGCGATACACACCCCGAACTGTCCACCAAAGCACGTCGACGACAAGTGAGTGAAATGGACCATGTCGACTCATTGGACATATTGCAAATTCCATGGCGAGTCTGATTTGCAACAGGGAGACATAATCGCTCGTGATGACAGGCTACTGGATATTCTTCGATCTGTTCATTCGCACTTCTGTGATGAAAAGTACCTCGGATTCATGGTGGTAACCCAATCATGTGACTTGGTACGGCGAAAAAAGGGGAATTGTAAAGCGAGGCATCTTTCTATTGCGACCATTCGTGAATTGGACCAAGTTCTACCTGAGCAACTGAAGGAACTGAGCGGGTTTCAGCAAAGCCGATGTCTTATTCAGGAGAAGCGAGTTGCTGCCGAAGACTTTTTGCGTCGTTTGATTGATCAAAACGAACAAAGCCGAGGGCTTTTCTACCTTCATCCATCTGCCGACGCCGGGATTGCTGCCGCATCGTTGGCATTCCTTCGGATTACAATTTCGCTCCGCAGAGACCATTACGATGTGGTTCAAAAATCACGGGTTGGTCGGCTGAAACCTGAGTTCGCAAACAAACTTGGCTGGCTGGTCGGCAATCTCTACTCAAGAATTGGTACACCAGACTGGGATGAAATGAGCAATGCAGGCGATGGCTCAAATTTGGTGAAGCAATACCTCGACGATTCCGCACCAAGGGAATACTGGGTGCCCGAAGCATGGATAAACGAGGCGGCAAAAAAGAAGTTTGATTTTCAATCATTGACTGAGGTGCCGATCAAGGCGCTCGAAAAATTTGCCCCACCATCCGCGAAGGAAGTTGTAATTCACGAACTTCACAAGACGGCAATCGAAGTTAGATTGGACATGATCAAGGATAGATTTAAGAGCGAACTGGTCGCCGATGAAGAGTTTTGTCAACGGTTACTTGCAAGCGTCATGTCAAAAATTGATTCCACGTCGGAACTCGAATTGATAAAGAAACGCCTTCAAGCGGACCCCGCATTCTGGGAGGCGGTTAGCAATAACATTTGGTCGATTGTTCAACGTGCCAAAACCATCGATTCGCAGATTGATGACCCGATACGAACTGCGATCGAACAATCGATCGATGCTCGGCCTATGATTCCGCCGCTACAAGCACTAATAAGACAGCATTTTCCAACCGAAGGTGTGCCAATCAATGCTAGGCTAGACGAGCCATTTCCAGGAAGGAGTGCCCTAGAGCGAGTGTTATATTTGATTGAAAGGGCTGGTAACTCTGAGTGGGTTGGCTCGCTGAAGATGATTAAGGGCAGGCTTGGCAATAACACGGTTCTTGATTCTGTTGTTGCTTGATCTCTCTATTGGGCTTCGATTGATTTCTGATCGCGCCAGAAAACTGGAAATCCTTTTCGCAATGTCCTGAGACTCAATCCGTCAGGTTCTTCACCGGAGAGCAATTCTTGGACAACTTTCGGACCCAACGAGGTAAGTCTAAGGATTCGACTGACATAGGTTCGATCCACTCCGTTCGCCCTGCCGAGTTCGTCAAGCGTCGAAAATTCACCAGATTCGAGTTGTTCCTGCCACATCCAAGCC
>JBGSIY010000885.1:0-1696 GCA_041742275.1 Pirellulaceae bacterium
ACGCTGCCCAACTTCAACAATGATTCAAAAGCCGGTTTTTCTTCGCGAAAAGTCGGCTTTTTTCTTAGGTTCTTAAAACAAACGGGTCCCAATTTGAGTTAGATTGTAGAAGGATTAACAAAGCGCCAGCCCGTTAAAAACCAATTTAACTCGGAACCCCAAAACGGGACTTGGGCTATAGAAAGGAATGTGCGACACGAGCAATCGGTATCAAACACGCTGGTCGTCATGAACGAACGCGCGTGGCATTGGCCGCAATCGGAATGGGGCCGACAAGAGAATCCCCGATCCGGAAATCGAACTGCTGAACAGGCATTAACTGAACAGGCACTAACTGAGAAGAGGTTACCTGAGACCTGGAACGCTCACGGTATGAATAGGCCGCATGAGGCCAAAACCCATTTCAATAAAAGTTTGTTTCGCAACGGGCGAGTTTGCTGAGGCGCATTCGCGCGACGTCGCGTCGGGAGATTCTACTAGTGAGCAACGGGGTTAGTTCAGAAAAACGAAAGGTCGTCTTACGCGCCTTTTGGGGAGAATTTGTGGCCGTCAATTTTCAAATTGACCCGCATTGGTTGGAGAAGATCGTGCCCAAGGGCCTGGAGGTCGACTTGCACAACGGAGTCGCGTATCTCAGCCTGGTTTGCGCCACCTGCCGCGACATTCGCCTGTGGGGCCTTCCGCTGCCAATCAGCCGAGGTTACCGCAACGTCTTTCTCAGGTATTACGTACGGCGCCCGGATGAAAATCGGGACGAACGGGGATCAGTCATGATCAAAGGGTTGGTTTCCAATTCGTTGGCTCGCTGGACCGTGTCGCGGGCAATCCATACCAATGTAGAAGTGGCTTCGATCAAATGCCACAATTCGGGGTTCGATGGAAAACAAGGAGCAGACACCATTCCGGAAGCCAATTACTCTTGGAAACTAAAATCCGCCGTCGGCAAATTAAAAATCAAAGCCAGACATCGGATCAACAGCTTGGGCCCCGAAACTAAAGTAGGTTTTATCTTGAACCGCAGTCACCATTTTGTAGATCAAAACGGTCAAACGATGAGTTATCCTATGGAAGTCAGTTCGTCAAACGTCTGGGATGCAGGACACGCAACGTTCTCGTGCGATTCTGAGATAATCTTTGGGAGAGACTTGGGCAAGGCGCTCAGTCGACGTCCTATCTCGGTTTTTCTTGCCGAGAAAAATACAACGTGTTATTTTGCTCCTCAGTCCGTGGGCTGACCTGGGCTGACGAAAATGTTTCGAACTAGGAAGAATGGACAAAAAGGCGACTCAAGAGTTGATACGTCTTTATGCGGCAGAAAATAGCAACAGCGAACACCCAACTACGATCCTTCGGGATTCGATAGAGTTCGCAGCCAAAGTCCTGCAACTTGCGAACCGAATTTTTGAAACGTACCAAAGTCCCGAGAGGGACGGCATGTTGTAGCCACGGGTGCCAACCCGTGGAAGCGTGAATCAACACGATCCACAAGCCCCGAAGGGGCGACATGAATGGATTGCATCGTGATTACTGTCGTCCCTTCGGGACTCACGTTACGGTAGGGATTCCGATTCCATGGGCTGACGCCCATGGCTACATCCTGTCGTCCCTCTCGGGACTGTTCCAAAAAAAAGATCGTGCGTCTACCCAAGGAGAGATCATCGATTGCTGATCTTTACTCTTCCCATTAAATGGCGAC
>JBGSIY010000886.1:0-17300 GCA_041742275.1 Pirellulaceae bacterium
GTCGCCATTTAATGGGAAGAGTAAAGATCAGCAATCGATGATCTCTCCTTGGGTAGACGCACGATCTTTTTTTTGGAACAGTCCCGAGAGGGACGACAGGATGTAGCCATGGGCGTCAGCCCATGGAATCGGAATCCCTACAGTAACATCAGTCCCGAAGGGACGACAGTAATCACGATGCAATCCATTCATGTCGCCCCTTCGGGGCTTGCGGATCGTGTTGATTCACGCTTCCACGGGTTGGCACCCGTGGCTACAACATGCCGTCCCTCCCGGGACTAAGGTACGTTTCAAAAATTCGGTTTGCAAGTTGCACGACCTTGGCTGCGAACTCTATCGAATCCCGAAGGATCGTAGTTTGGTGTTCGCTGTTGCTATTTTCTGCCGCATAAAGACGTATCAATTCTTGAGTCGCCTTTTTGCCCATTCTTCCTAGTTCGAAACATTTTCGTCAGCCCAGAGCCGAAGGGTGGGGCCCAAATAAACAATGCTAATAGACACAAAGTCGATTTGGCTCGCCTGATCAGCCTAGCTCCAGATCGTTGTTCGCGATCTGTTTATTGGCGTGGGCGATGATTTTGACAACCGCCTGACGATGGGCATCGGATTGGATTTTACCTTCGATGGATTTTAGGACCTTGAGCGCTTTGCGAGGTTGTGCCAATTTCGAAACGAGCAGATTGGCGGCGGCCAGGGCCACGACCACGGCCCGTTTGTCGAAAACACTCAGGTAGAGTTCGCAGTATTTGACGGCTTCCTCGAAATTGCCCGATTTTTGATACGCGTTGATCACTAAAATCATTTGCTCTTCCGTCCAATTCCAATTCGGAATTTGAGATTTGAGTTGACGTGAAAGAGTCACCGCTGCGGTGACGTTTCCTGCCGCGAGATGCATGTCGAGTGACTTACGCATGACCTTCCGCTGATTCTCGCGTTCGTCAGCCAAAGCTTTTTTCGCGGCGAGTTCACTTTTTGTCAAAGGTCGCTTTTGTTTCTTCAATTCAATACCCCGCGCGTCTTGGATTAATGAAATCAAGTCTTCGTTTTCTGTAAAGACCCATTTGCGCCACACGATAACAAAGCCGACGATCAACCCTGTGGTCGCTCCCATCACATGTAACATCCCAGTCGACAATGCATTTTCAGAGTTCATGATTTGAAAGCCATCAAGGCCCAAATAGGCAATCGCCAAAATCAAAACGGGTATATCAACAAAACCAGTGCTCAAAATCAGAAACCAAATGAAATAAAAGAACTTGATTGTGACTTTGGGCGATACCCAGACAGCCACGGCCATTAAAGAATAAATGGCGCCGGAGGCTCCCAACGCCACGCCAGGCCCCGATCCAGAAAAAATGACTTGACAAATCGCGTTTTGAAGGAGCCCCATGAGCAAATACAACGGCAGAAACAATTGGGTTCCCAGACGGCCTTCGATGACTAACCCAAAAACCCAGAGGAACAAAAGATTCCCCAAGAGATGCCCCACATCGCCATGCATGAACATGGCTGTCAACCATTGCAGCGGTTTCATGCCGACGCCAAATTGCAACGCATAATGACGGTATTCGGGCAATGGGAGAACAATGGTGTCAACATCCTCCGGTATGACTTCATCGAGTTCTTCCAGAAATTGTTCGCCCACCTGTTCCATGGGAACCTCCACCCATTCCAGTCGAGCGAAATTCATTTGAACGATAAAGCCAACGACATTTAACACGATCAAAATGGCGGTTCCAATGGGCCAGTGATATTTAATGACGTCGGAGTAAATGGGGATTAACATGGTGGCCAAGACCGTTACGTAAGTGGGAATGTTGTTAAAGGAAATTGTGTTGGCGGGAAGCGAATTTGGAATGTTTAGAAGATCGACCTCCTCATTTGATCGCTCGCCGATTTTCCGTCGGCTCGTTCTTTGTAGGTTCGTTAATCATAAGCATTATAGTTGATTCCTCGGTCACGATTCCCAGTTGAAAGCCGATTACCCTTTTCAAACGAGAAACTCTTTCAAACGAGATGCCTTGTAAATTTAGGGTTTCGATTGATCAAGCGGAAAACAGGGGTATTCGGATTCCACGATGAGAACCGAGTGCGATCACTCCTCGTCGCCGCCGGGAACAACGCGTGAGTCGATTTTAAAAAAAACGCTCGTCAAAACACAGCTATGGGTATGTTTTTGCACCGTTGTGTGTGCGGGTTGCTCGACAGTTAATTCGCGTGCTCACCCTGACCGGTTGTTTACGGCTCGCGGGGCAACATGCCGCCCGTGGTACTTCAGGCGAAGGAGCTTTTACCCCGACAACTGCCGCGGAGCGTCACCATTCTGATAGTAAATGAACGAGGGGGTATCATCAATCAAGAAAAATCAATTTTTGGGTTATGTTTTCTAAATTAGTTGGGATCAATCATCGCTCGCTGCGGAAATAATTCAGGCATCTGAATCGTCAGTTAGGTCAACAGTTGTTGTCACCGGGTATCATGGTAGGCTTCGGAAACGTGGTTTGCGACTGCCCGTTGTCTGCGAGGCAATAACAGTGGTTATCGAACAAGCCGATCCAAACTTGACTTAAAAAACGGGAATTGTGATGAATATTCGTTTATGCTGTTTGAGCTGTGTTTGGTTAATAAGTTATTTTCTAACTGGAGCGATGACCCGGCAGGTCGTCGGGCAAGAAGCTCCCGCGTCCGAACCGGTCAAATACGATCCGCTGCACGTGGCTGCCGGCGAAATTAAACAGGTGACGTTTACCGTGAAGGATCAAAAGCGTTCCCGCGAGATTCCCCTACGCGTATACCTTCCCAAGTCGACAGTGAAAGGATCGTCAGCTCCAGTAATTTTGTTTAGTCATGGTCTGGGCGGCAGTCGCGACAACGGTCAGTACATCGGAGAACATTGGGCCGCTCGTGGTTATGTCGTTGTATTCATGCAACATGCGGGCAGCGATGAAAGTGTTTGGAAGGACCTGCCTCTGGGCGGCCGATTGAAGGCCATGAAGGAAGCAGCCAATGCTGAGAACTTCATGAATCGTGTAGCGGATATTCCCGCGGTCATCGATCAATTGCAAAAGTGGAACGAACAGACGGGGCATGCGTTGCAGGACCAACTGAACTTGAAGCAGATTGGCATGTCGGGTCATTCGTTTGGTGCCGTGACGACTCAGGCAGTATCGGGACAGTCGTTTTTGGGTACGACCCGTTTGACAGAGCCACGGATTCAAGCCGCGTTGGCAATGAGTCCCAGTTCCGGGAAAAACGTTAAACCGGAAAAAGCGTTTGGTGCGGTCAAGATCCCTTGGCTACTGATGACGGGGACCCGCGACGTTTCGATGATTGGTGATACGGATGTCGAATCGCGTTTGGCCGTTTATCCGGCATTGCCACCGGGAGACAAATATGAGTTGGTATTGGATCAGGCGGAGCATTCGGCTTTTAGCGAACGTGCTCCGGCTCGCGATCGTTCCCAGCGAAACCCCAATCATCACAAGGTCATTCTTGCTCTGAGCACGGCGTTTTGGGACGCCTACTTGAAAGAAGATGCCGCCGCGAAGGCCTGGCTGACCGGTGAGGGGCCTCGTACTGTTTTAGAAAAAGCGGACCGGTGGCAACACAAGTAGTCGTCAACGCTCGACTTTAGCCGTCATCCGCAGCGGATTTCGCTAGATGTCCCACACCGAGGGTTCATCGCAACACAAGATGTCGGAGACCCCTCGTTGGCAGGAACCGTGATCTATTTTTCTCGCGGGGCGACCACAATTCGATTTCCGCTGACTTCGATAACTTGAATAGGCGATTTGGCCTCGATCACCAAACCTTCCGTAATCACATCGACAACCTTGCCGGCAATTTTGGCTTTGCCCGAGGGCATGAGGCGAGTTACCGTTGTGCCTTGTTTGCCCACCCAATCAGCCATTCCTCCAAAAGCATCGTCGCCTTGAGGCGAATTTGGCAGCGGTGGTTCGAGCATTAGTTTCTTGAAGTAGGGTAAATCTTTGCCATACGTGCGAAAGATAAATAATGCGAATAAAAAACTGCTACTGGCAGCTAGGACCATGCCGAGAGAGACGGGCAGTCGGGCATAGTCCTCTGCGTTTCGCGGGAACACAAATGTCTGTGTTGCCAGGATGAGAGCAACTGCCATCATCACCACTCCTCCGATTCCAAAGACGCCGACACCGGGGATCACGAAAATCTCCAGAGCCACAAAAACAGCGCCAATCGCGAACAACAAAATTTCAAACCATTCTGCATTACCATCGAGATAATGGCTCCAGAAAAAGAGAGCCAAACAGATCACACCCAAAAAACCGGGGAGGCCCAGACCGGGGGCCTTCATCTCTGCGCTCAACAAAAACACGGCTCCCATCAATAGCCAAACGGAGACTAGTGGCCGGGCCAAGAACGCCGCCAAGCGATCGAAAAAACGATCCGTCCGCGTCGGCGAAAGTTCGACCGGAGCCTCGGCTAATTGGTAATACGTCCGCAGTTCACTCTCACTATTGAGAATCGTCCGCGCTAATCCTTCTGTTTCGGCAAAGGTGGCATCGAATCCTTCAATGATGGTCACGGGGCCTTGCATTTGCCATTGTTCCGCATCCCCCAGGCGTTGCTGTTCATCGCGAGTCATCCAACGATTTTGGCCGGTGAGAGCATGTCGAAATTTGAGGGGGTCCCAATCGAGAATAACCATCGAGCGAAACCAAGCGATATCTCGTTCTTTATCTTCAGCGATTCTCGCCAAGTCTTGTTCGATTTGTTGCAGGTCGTTAGGGTTGAGTGCCGGCTCAAACGACCCGCCCAATCGAGCCTGGGAGTCCATTAAAACATGATCGCAAGACAAAGAGATTAAAGCGGCAGGCCCAGCTACGTTCCCATTTATGTAGGCTGCTGTTTGAATTCTTTCAGGATCAAAACCTGAAAGATAACGCGATAATTTCAAGGCCGTATCCAAGTCGGCTTGGGTTTCATCCATCTTGATGATCAACAGATTGATTGAATCCGACTTCAATCGTTGCTCGATAGCTCGAATTCCCCAGTCGACGGTGCGGTTGTCGACAAAGGGGGGCAGGTTGAACTGGACGGCCCGCCATTCCTTCCCTCCCAGTGATTCGGCCTCGAGACGCGAGAGATCAACTTGGAGTTGGGAGGCGAGTTCGGATTTATTGGCGACGGGAATAACTTGCTGCGAGAACCGTTTGAGTTGATCGGCCGTGTAAGCGGCAGTTTGGTTTGGGGCCGCCAATGTTTCCTTTTGAATGACCTTGCCGGCAGCCTCCAATTCTCCGAGGCGTTCGCCTGATACCAGTTCCTCTCCATCGGCAGTGGTTACCACTTCCAGCGTTTCGGTCGGGTCGATCAGGGACAGGACAATCGGAATGGGTAAGGGCAAACGTTTGGAGGCTAGGTTGCGATAAATGTCGACGGCCAGAGGATCGCGGCGTTGGGCATCGACCGCCGCATTGCCAAATGGGACTTCGGGGCTAAGGAAAATGGTTTCGGCTGCCAATGCGACCAGGGTCGCGTGGCCTTGGAGCGAGGCTATGGGTTGGGCGTTGCCTTCGGCGACGGACGGCAGCAGGCCCGGGGCATAAGCCACGATTTTCAGCCCCACGACTTCTTCGCTGGTCAACAATTGGGCCAGTTCCATGGCGCTGGCCAACCGACTGCCGGCCCCTGTTTGACCTCGATCGGTATCAAATTTGAGAATCAGGATCGGGCGTTCATCGGGACGTAGGGCCGCCGGGGCCCCTTTGGCAATTCTTCGCACGACTTGACCGACTTCATCGGCAACTCTTTCGTCAATTGGGAGAGCAACACGTACCAAATAGGCCGTGCGAGGTGCCGGTTGTTGGCCGGCAACCGATATGGGGGCAGCCACAAAGCTCAGGGCCAACGCAAAAAAAGCCCACATCGGCAAGAGGGCCCCTGTCTGACGCGGTCTCACTTTCAGCCTTGGTTGCATTGTCCGTCCTGGTTTGGTTGTTTGCAGTTGCCGCGGCCGCACGTTCTGGCTGCTCAAAAGACGAAATCGAGAATAGGAAAAACAAATCTGAATGGGAACGTTCATTGTCGGCAATACCATCAGGGTCACGAGAAATTAAGTTGGTTTGGGCTCCCTACCGATCGAGTCATTCCGGTTGGAGGCATGACAGTGGGGGCATTCCGGTCGGGGTGGAAGCCGATTGGGGAATTCCCTCGCTCCACTTTCGATTGACGTAATTATTTTAGGGCTCAACTGAGAAACGGTTCTCCAGATTCCTTTGATTCTTGGTAAAATTTCAGCATTCTTTCCCGCTTTCTCGGTCCGATGCCAAGTTGAGTCTAGGCAAATTTTCCTTGAAACGTCAAACTGAAACTCCGTTTGAGCTGCGACTCCGGACGAAAATGAAGAAAACCAGCCGCTCTCGGTACGAAACCCTTCTGCCATTATTCCCAATTTAATAACTGTTAGGGAACATGAGAATATCTCGCGTCTTTAGGAAATTTGTCGTTGTTTATTTGCTGCTGCATGTGGCTGCGGCCATTCTGTTTTTGATTTTTGCCACTACCTGGATTTCGGGGGAAATGAAAGATCAGAGTTTCCGTCGACTGGAATACATCGCTCGTCTAATTCGCCATCAGTTCCAGGCCAATCAATTGCCGATCGATAGCCCGGAACTGACTTCGCAGACGTTGGCGCTCAGTCAAGAATTGGAGCTTCGATTAACGGTGATGGATGCCAACGGACGAGTGATGGTCGATACTGAAAAAATCGAAGAGGAACTCGAAAACCATTCGGGTCGAGAAGAGATCATTGGCGTCAATCGTGATGGAACGGGGACCGCCTATCGCCGCAGTTCCACAACGGGCGAACGTCTATTCTATTTGGCGGTTCGCTATCCTGAGTCCACATCGGAACCACTGCAAGGATTTATTCGAGTGGCCCAGAGCCATGGTGACTTTGTAACCCTGCAGCAGGGGGTGCTGCGGTATCTCTGGTTGTCGGGTTTGGCTCTTGCGGGGATATCGGCGCTGGTGATGTGGCGATTTGTGCAGAAAGAGATGGAGCCTTTGGATTCGTTTTCGTTGGCCGCCCGACGGATCGCCCTCGGGCAATATGAAAGTGTTCCGTCTTCCCTCAACCGCAACGATGAATGGCGCACGCTCTCGGATGCCTTCCGGCACATGCACGGGGAATTGATGTTGCGGGAGGCTGGACTACGTGACAATAGCAGCCGAATTGAAGCGGTGCTGACCAGTATGATTGAAGGTGTTCTAGCGATTGACGCTACCGGGACGGTGATTCTCGCCAATGAGGCGGCCTGTGAGATTCTGAGCATCGACCAATCTCAGCTGTTGGGTAGAAAATTATTGGAAGTTGTGCGAATCCCCAAATTGCAGCGGGCCCTCGAGGAGACGCAACTCCGCCGTCTGTTTACTCGAGTCGAGTTTCAAACGTTGACTGAGCCCCGCAAACAAATTGCGGCGCGGGTCTCGGTCATGGCCAACGAACCACAACCGGGGGTCGCGATTGTTTTGCACGATGAGACCGAGCTGCGGCAACTGGAATCTGTGCGCCGCGACTTTGTGGCCAATGTTTCTCATGAACTGAAAACGCCCCTTTCGGCCATCAAGGCCTACACGGAGACGTTGCAAATGGGAGCCATCAATAACGAGGAAAAGCGAGGCTACTTTCTCAGTCAAATTGAAATACATGCGGAGTTGTTGAATCAACAGATCCAAGATCTTTTGACGTTGGCCAAGGTCGAGTCGGGACACGCAGCATTTAACATTCAGGTCGTAAGTGTTGAATCGGTCTGTAACGAATCGTTGGCCGGATTCCGTGACATTGCTGCCACTCGAGCCATTAAATTGCAATACAATTCACGCACTCCCGATTTAATGGTCCGCGCTGATCGAGAAGAATTACTCGTGATCATCAATAATTTGTTGAGCAATGCGATTCGCTACTCGCCCTCGGATGCCACGGTCACCGTTTCGTGCTACGCTGAGTCACGCTCGGCAGTGATTGAAGTAACCGACAGAGGGATTGGGATTGCCCCGATGCATCAGGCCCGCGTCTTCGAGCGATTTTATCGGGTGGATCAGGCCCGTTCCCGCGAGCTCGGGGGAACCGGCTTGGGCTTGTCGATCGTCAAGCACTTGACTCAGAGCATGGGAGGGAGCGTTCATTTGGAAAGTGCCGTTGGAAAGGGCAGCACGTTTCGCATCAAGCTCCCGTTGGGGCGAACTGAAAACCCTGGGGAATAATGAGGAATCAAAAGGACAAGAGGCAGCAAAAGAAAAGGCGTAATAATGTTGTTCGTTCCGGGCGAATAATAACGCGTGTCCTTTCCATTCTTTTATTCTTTGGGGATGACGCGATGGTGGGTGAGCTCAACTGATATGTATCCACGTTTCTGCTCCCCATCCACCTGCGTTTCTCAGCTAAACCACAACACCATCCAACTGACCAACCAGGCAAATATGAGACTGACAGGTATCGCCAGGATCACGAAAACGATGGTTCGTAGAATTCTGTTTTGCCATTCGGCTCGATCCCTCGATTTTTCTTCGGCAAGTTTGGCATCGGCCCGGTCCGGGGCTCTGCTCCAATCCGCAAGGAAAGCTGAAAATGTGGGGTATTCTTTTTCGATCCGATGTGACTCGTGGCAAAGGCAAAATACTGGAAACCCGGCGGCGGTCGTATCCATCAAATAAGGATCGCCGGCAGCGCTTTCGCCAATGACAAGGTAGCCGGCCTTCCATCCCGTTCTGTCGTACGCAGCGTTGGCCAATGGGAACAAGGTACCTCCTATCACTCGCGCCGGATCGTCGTAGAACCAATAAACTGAATCCCGTCCGATGTGGCGGAACGGGAACTCAATTGCCACACGCCGATACTCGGACGGGATGAGAAACCCAACGGCAGCTTCGATTTCGGCGAGTTCTGACTCTGTCATGAATTTTCACTCTACCACGGTGGGTTAGCAATTATGGCATTGCCTGAAAAAGCTACTGATGGAAAACAGACCAAGGCCCCCGGCAGAAGTCGCATCATAGAATTCGGGGCTGCAGCATTCTACCCTGCATCTTCAACATGTTACTCATCTGCACGCAAATGGCCAAGAACAGGACAGGCTTTATCGGTTGAGTTAGGTGCTTGGGGCAAATCAGCATGCAGAAGTCTATTTGGGTTTACAAAAAAACGGAGAGAAAACATGAAAGTCAAACCCGTTTTCGAACGGTCGAAATTGATTGGACGGAAACGCAGGGGAAATCACCGGGCGTCTGATTTAAGAAATTCGTCAGCCAGCTGCCAATCAGCCTGTCTATTTCCCAAGCCCTGAGAACAACTTTTTTTATGATGGCTTTGTCGTGACGGACGCGTCGGGCAATTTTTCCATTCAAGGCGTCGCCCCGAATAGGGAGTATCTTTTAAGACTGCCGCAACGGTTTGATGGCGATGAAGGCCTCCGCCTGATTCGCACAGTGCAGCTTAAGTCGGGCCAGGTCCGCGCCGCGGGCAATGTGACATTCGAAATGCAACTCGTTCCCGAAAACAACGCTGGAGTGCCACGGAATCGACAACGGTGATGTGCCGATTTGAAAAAAAACGTTCGCGCGACGGGTAGTACTAGGATTGCTCTCAAATTTGCGGGTGATTAAACTTGCACGCTGACGCAAGTGTGCAAAACGAAGGGGAGCGACTGTGAAACCTCATGAAACCCTCAAGTGCTGTGGGCCGATCGACGATTTGCTCGATGCCGAATTGTTCAAGGCTCTGGGCGAACCAACTCGTTTGAAATTGCTGTCTTGTTTGGCCAAATGTGGTCGGCCATGCTCAGTCACGGAGTTGACCGAATGCTGCGCAGTCGACTTGTCCGTCGTTTCACGCCATTTAGGTATTCTGGAGAGGGCCGGCATTCTCACGGCGACGAAAACAGGGCGGACGGTGTTCTACGCTGTACGCTACAAACACCTGACCGACGCTTTTCGGGCGTTGGCAAGGGCTGTGGAGGATTGCCGTCCCAAACGTTCTGCATCGCAAGCCTAGTGCTGCGTCAATTCCTATTCGGGAGTTGACATCTTATTGCGAAAGGCTAATTTTCGAAAAAATCCGATTAGACACCCCCCGTTTTTAATGCTGTCGCGGCACGAGTCAGTGTTTCGTAAGTTCAGGTCTACGTCCAGCAATATTTGCGAAGCGAATATCCACGAAAATCAAACAAATTGGCGGAAAGAAAAACAAGATGGACAAGGTTGAAAAAGCTTCAATCAGCTTCTTCGAAAAGTATCTAACCTATTGGGTTGCACTCTGTATGATTGTGGGGGTGTTGATTGGCAGGTTCGTGCCCGCTATTCCAGCGTTCTTGGCGAATTTCGAGTATGCCAACGTGTCGATTCCGATCGCCTTTCTCATTTGGTTGATGATCTACCCCATGATGATGAAGGTGGACTTTGCCAGCATCAAGAATGTTGGGAAGAATCCGAAGGGGTTGTACGTGACCTGGATTGTGAACTGGCTCATCAAGCCATTTACCATGTTTGGAATCGCCGCGTTTTTCTTTTACGTCGTCTTCAGGCCCTGGATATCACCGGAGCTCGCCAAAGACTACCTGGCTGGCGCCGTGCTACTGGGGGCCGCTCCCTGCACGGCGATGGTGTTTGTGTGGAGCCATCTAACTCGTGGCAATGCGGCTTACACGGTTGTTCAAGTGGCAACCAACGATTTAATAATTTTAGTAGCGTTCACGCCGATAGTGGCCTTTCTACTCGGGATCGGCGGGATCGCGATTCCTTGGATGACATTGATCGTCTCGGTAGTTCTGTTTGTGGTCGTTCCCCTTGTGGGTGGAATCTTCACGCGAAACTTGGTGATTCGCTCAAAAGGAGAGGACTATTTCCAAAATGCCTTCATCCCCAAGTTCAATAACATTACGATCGCTGGCCTGCTGTTGACACTGGTCTTGATTTTTTCGTTTCAGGGCGAAGTGATTATCAATAACCCGCTCCACATTATCCTTATCGCCATTCCGCTAATCATTCAAACTGTGCTTGTTTTTTTCCTGGCCTACGGTGCGTGCTACCGGCTGCGATGCCCTCACGATATCGCTGCTCCAGCTGGGATGATTGGCGCATCAAATTTTTTCGAGCTTTCTGTCGCTGTTGCGATCACTCTGTTTGGCGCGTCGTCACCGGTGGTTTTGGCGACGATTGTCGGCGTTCTCGTGGAGGTTCCGGTGATGTTGGGTTTGGTGAAATACGCTAATCGTACTCGCTCGCGTTTCCATTTCGAGGCAGTTGCCAATCCCGAATCCAACTAATCCAGACCAGCGAAAACGGGGGGGCTTGGGTAGGCGTCGTTGGTCAACGGATGGGATGCGGCAATTTGGATCGGGGCCAAAGAACCCTTAAGGGCGTGGAGGCGATCGTTAAGCTTGCCCTAAAGGTATATCCCCACCAGATTGTCAATTTGACGACGCAACTTCACGGTTCTGGCTACGGATCTTAACAGAATCTTAACAATTCCCGGTTAACGTTTAGACGTTGCATTGCGATGAATTACACGATTGGAATTTAGAAAACCTCTGGGAATGGGAGTCGGCATGAGTCGAGAACGATTGCGAAGTTGGCCTCTTTTACTTGTTCTAAATGTAATCTGGTTAGGCTGTGAATCGCCTTCGGTCAAACCGGCAGGGTCTGGTGATTCGCAGGGGACAAAGGCGCCCAACACGTCATTGGTTGGCGAGATCAAAATCGAAGGTTCCAGTACGGTCGGCCCTATATCGACCAAGGCTCGAGAGGAATTCAATAAAGCATTTCCCAAAGTCAATGTCAGCGTGGGAGAGCAGGGGACATCCAATGGTTTCAGCAGTTTTTCCAAAAAAGAAATCGACATCGCCGACGCTTCGCGACCGATCAAAGCCTCTGAATTAAAAAAGTGTCAAGATGCGGGGATGAACTTTTATGAAATTCCGATTGCCTATGACGGATTGACGTTTGTTGTCAACAAAGACAACGACTTTTGCAAAGAGCTGACTGTCGAGCAATTGCAAAAGATTTTTCGCCAGGATTTAGCGGCTAAGACTTGGCAAGAAATCAATCCAGAATGGCCAGATCAACCCATCGCAATTTATGCACCTGGGATTCAATCGGGAACTCATGATTATTGCGTTGAGGTGCTGGGCAAAGAAGATGGGCAAGCTCTGCGATCGGATAGTCAAGCGACGTTGAGCGAAAACGATAAGGTCTTAGTGACGGGAGTAACCGGAGACAAATACGCCATTGGATTTTTTGGCTTTTCTTATTATGAAAGTTCGAAAGATCAGCTCACGGCCGTCGCGATTGTCAACAGCCAAGGAGAAGCGGTGGTCCCATCCCTCGAAACGATTGAGAATGGTACTTACGAGCCGTTCAGCCGCCCATTATTCATCTATGTCGACCAAAATTCCTATGATCGCGCCGAAGTAAGCGCCTTTGTCGACTTTTATTTGGAGAATGTGATTCGGATTGTCAAAGATGCGAGCTACGTCCCACTGCCGCAAGAAGTCTATGATTTGGCGATCAAAGCCTTAGAAGAACAAACCGTCGGAACTCATTTTCTGAATGCCGACGGCACTTCTCGTGAGGGGGGCTTGGCGGAGTTGTATTCGGGATCGGCCACGAAATAGCGAAGTGCGAGAAAATAGAGAAGTGCGAATAGGTAAAGTGGTGTGAGGTCCGTCGGCGGCAGGGAAGTCTGATGACGTTGGGAAAGCTGGCGATGGGTTGATCAAGATTCCGTTGCCCCATTTTCCAGAGAATCGCAGTATTCTTGCGTCATCGCCAAGTTCATTTTTAGGTTTTCAGTGTAAGCCAATTCATGTCACAGACTAACATTGACAAGCATTTAGACGGACGATTATTGCCCGTTTTTGAGCTCAAATCGGCTGCTTCCAGTGAGCGATGGCAGCGGGTGGTCGTGAGTGTTTTGCTGGTCTGTTCCTTTATTTCGCTGCTGACGACCGTCGGGATCATCGCCATGTTGGTGATGAATTCCTTGGGGTTCTTTTGGAGTCCCGAAATCGAGTTGAGTCGTTTTTTGACGGACACCGAATGGACCATCGGTCAGACTCAGGGGGACGTGCGGTACGGTATTTGGCCGCTGTTGTCGGGCACGTTTCGAATCACAGCGATTGCGATGATCATTGCGTTGCCCTTGGGATTAATTTTGGCCATTTACCTGAGTGAGTACGCTCCCCGTCGAACACGAGCGATCTTGAAACCGGCTTTAGAAGTTTTGGCGGGGATTCCGACAGTGGTGTTGGGATTTGTGGCTATTGTTTTTATTACGCCTTATATTTTGCAAAACATCGATGAGGGTTTTAAGGCCTTTAACGCAACATCCGCCGGGATTGCGGTGGGGATTTTGTGTTTGCCCTTGGTAAGTTCGCTGGCCGAAGATGCCTTGCAGGCTGTACCCCGGAGTCTGCGTGAGGGGGCGTTGGGTTTAGGGTCAACTCGTTTTGAAACCACGATCAAAGTTGTATTGCCAGCTGCATTATCTGGGATCGTTTCGGCTTTTTTGCTGGCTTTGGCGCGGGCGATTGGCGAGACGATGGTGGTGGCATTGGCCGCGGGGAGCACGCCGATGTATACATTGGACCCGCGCTTGCCATCCCAAACCATGACAGGCTATATCGTCAATACGTTTCAGAGCGACACTGTCGTTCCTGGATCCGTGGCCTATCACTCTGTTTACGCTGTGGCCGTCGTTTTGTTTCTGATCACCATGACGTTAACCTTGCTGGGTCAGTGGGTCCGCAAGCGTTTTCGGGAAGTTTATCAATAGGTGCTCTGATGGCCAATTATCCCTCGAATGTGCAGCGTGATGCCCGTCGCAAATTGTTCGACAACGGATTTGCGATAATGTGTCTGTTAGTGGCGAGTTTGGTCATTGTGATTTTGGTCAGTCTGATATCGGGAATTGTTTTTCGTGGAGGCTCTTGGCTGAGTTGGGGTTTTTTGGTGAACAGTCATCAAGAAGATCAGCCCCTGGAGAGTGGGATTTTTCAAGCGTTGGTCGGATCGGGCATTACCTGTTTGATATGTGGGTTATTTGCTCTGCCGGTAGGCATTGGTACCGCCATTTTTTTGGAAGAATTCCAGCCACGCAATCGTTGGTTGAAGTCGTTTCATGGATTGGTGCAACTCAATATCGCCAATTTGGCGGGGGTGCCATCGATTGTGTATGGCATTCTGGGCGTAACGGCCTTTGTCTATATGTTTGGATTTTTTGGTGTGATTAAAACGGACCAGCCCTCGGCCTACGAGGTGGGTATTCGCTATTTGTATCAAGTCAAAACCTTAGGCGGCGAATATGTGACGTTGCCCTGCAATGATAAATTTCAAACGTTTTATGAAATTCAGGAACCTGTAACGGCGACAGATGAACTTGGGAATGAATTTCAGTTGAATGTATTGCAGCCTGGATCGCCTCGACCGACAGAGCAGAGTCAGTTGAATCAAACCGTGATTGCCGGACGCAAGGCATCGATCATTCAGCGAAAAGAGCCTTTTCATTTTCGATTACCGTTTCACAAAAGTGTGTTGTCGGCGGGTTTGACTTTAGCTTTGGTGATTTTGCCGATTGTGATTATCGCGAGTCAGGAGGCGTTGCGGTCGGTCCCTGATTCATTGCGGGAGGCTGCTTTTGGGCTGGGTGCCACACAATGGCAGGTGGTTCGGGGTTCGGTGTTACCAGCGGCGACACCGGGGATCATGACCGGGGCGATCTTGGCCATGAGCCGCGCGGTGGGAGAGGCGGCGCCGTTGTTGGCCGTCATGGGGGGTGTGCTGAGTACAACCCTCGGGCTGACGAACCTAATGGATGTAACTCCAACCCTACCCGTGACTATTTATAGCTGGGCCCAAGACGACAACAAAGACTTTGAAGGATTGTCGGCGGCGGCGATCATTGTGCTCCTGGGATTATTGTTGCTCATGAACTCGGTCGCCATTTACATTCGATATCGAGCAGAAAAGGTCAGAGGCTAAACAGCAATGACTCACATAAAAAGGGCACGGGAAACCATCAATCCAACGAGAATGCAAATGGAAACACCCACCGAAAAGAGCTCAATTGACCTACCCAAAACGGTGGTTCCCTCGCGTGCCAGTGATGAAGACACGTCGGTGCCATCGGCCATTAATATCGGAAATTTCAACGCATTTTATGGTGATTTTCAAGCGTTGCATCAGGTTACCCTGCAAATTCCGGAACGCAGAGTTACGGCATTTATCGGTCCCAGTGGTTGCGGCAAGAGCACTTTGTTGCGTTGGATCAATCGCATGAACGATGTGGTCCCCAACGCGCGGGCGACAGGTCAAATTCAGGTCGCCGGTGTCGATGTCATATCCAAGTCGACCAGTGTTGTTGACTTGCGGCGAATGGTGGGAATCGTGTTTCAGAAGCCGACACCGTTTCCCAAATCAATCTACGACAATGTGGCGTTTGGTCCGCGACTGCATTTTCGCATTGGTTCCTCCGAACTCGATGATTTGGTGGAATGGTCTTTGAAGAAAGCCGCCTTATGGGAGGAAGTGAAACATCGACTGCATAAATCGGCATTGGGGCTATCGGGAGGGCAACAACAAAGGCTGTGTATCGCTAGGGCGATTGCCGTGGGCCCCAAGATTCTATTAATGGACGAACCGTGTTCGGCTCTGGACCCGGCCTCAACGGCTCGCGTCGAGGATCTAATTTATGAGTTGCGAGAGCAATTCACTATTGTGATCGTCACGCATAATATGCATCAAGCGGCACGCGTGAGTGACCGCACGGCATTTTTCTTCCAAGGGCACATTGTGGAAGAGGGGGTGACCGAGCAAGTGTTCACCAAGCCGAAGCAGAAACAAACAGAAGACTACGTCACAGGAAAGTTCGGGTAATCCGCGATGTCCAAACATTTTGAACGCGATCTAGAAAAACTCCATCGTCAATTGCTCTCGCTGTTTGGCAATGTGGAGCAAATGATTGATTTGGCCACGCGCGCGTTGTATGAACGTCGCACGGAGTACGTCGAAACGGTGATCAGCACCGACAAACTGATCAACGATATGGAAGTTTCCATCGAAGAAGATTGCTTAAAAATGTTGGCTTTGCACCAGCCCGTGGCGTTGGAGTTGCGACGAATTTCCACCATCATCAAGATCAATGTCGATTTGGAGCGGATGGCGGACCTAGCCTGTAATATCGCCGAACGTGCCAATGACTTGCACGAATATCCTTTCTTTCCCATCCCCGACTTGTTGCCAGGCATGGCGCGGCAGACTTCGCAAATGGTGCGAATGGCCATTGATTCGTTTGTCGGTTCCGATTCCTACTTGGCGAAAAAAGTGATTCAGTGTGATGAAGCTGTCGATTCCGACAATCGACGGATCATAAATGAGTTGCGAGGTTTGATGAAGACGGACTCTTCTCTCATCGAACCCGCCCTCCATTGTTTCTCGGCTTCACGTCACATCGAACGTTTAGCAGACCACGCAGAAAACATAGCAGAAGACGTCGTTTATTTTGTTGATGGCGACATCGTTCGCCATAAACACGGACAATTTTCCCTGTTCAAAGACCGCACTGAGAACAATGCCAACAACTAAAGTATTACTAGTCGAAGACGATCGCGCTCTATCTGAAGTTTTAGAATATAACTTGCGAGAGCGAGGCTACGAAGTCACTCGTTGCAGCGATGGCCAGGACGCCATCAATCAAGCTCGCAGCAAAACGCCCGATATCATTCTGCTGGATGTAATGATTCCAGTGATGGACGGCTTGGAGGTCTGCCGTCGATTGCGAGCCCATCCCGAAACACAAGACACACCGATTCTCATGTTGACTGCCAAGGGCGAAGAGGTCGACCAGATTGTCGGATATAAAGTTGGAGCCGACGACTATGTGACCAAACCCTTCAGCGTTAAAGTTCTGCTAGAGAGAATCCACTCTCTATTGCGAAGGAATGCCAAGACCCCTTCCGGGACTAACGACGTTGTTTCCCGCGGTGGGATCACAGTGGATCGCATTAAATTCCGGGTAACAATCGAAGACAAGTACATCGAATTGACACCGAGTGAATTTCGCCTTTTGGATACCATGATTCGTCAACCCGGGCGAGCCTTCGATCGGTCGGAATTGATCGACTCCGCTTTGGGAGCAGATACCCTTGTCCTGGAACGGACGATCGATGTGCATATCCGCAGCCTGAGAAAAAAGATCGGCCCACTGGCCGATTGCATCCAGACGGTGCGAGGAATTGGTTATCGTTTTCAAGTGGCTGAGTCGGATT
>JBGSIY010000887.1:0-4687 GCA_041742275.1 Pirellulaceae bacterium
TGGCTACATCCTGTCGTCCCTCTCGGGACTGTTCCAAAAAAAAGATCGTGCGTCTACCCAAGGAGAGATCATCGATTGCTGATCTTTACTCTTCCCATTAAATGGCGACGAAAGAATTTCGGAAGATCGCGGGCGACAACGACTCCCAACATCCAATGCTGGCCTCGGTTAGCCAAAATACACGAATAAAATCATTTTCGTCAGCCCACCCTCCAGCTCCCTACCCATCGGCCCCAACTTTGGCCGGTCAGACCTCACATTCGAATTATCTGCTAAATCGCCAAACTGCTGGCTAACAACTTGCAAGAGATATGGAATCGCGCTAAATCGCTCATGAGCGATGGCAAGTGTGCGAAATTGGGCATGAGCGCGCAAAACGGAACACTGGGCGTTTTTTGGAGCCCAAAGTGATCGCGGCTTAGCGTTTGCAAACGAAAAGCCGATTTTCTGGGGAAGCAAGTTCATGGACCTAACGGATCGAGCATGGCCCCAATTGGGCAAGGTGTGACCCGATCTCTTTTGCCGGCGAACAATTTGTTGCCAAAGCGAGCCAGTTCGTCGCATGGTTTACGTTTGGCACTCCTTTTGCAAACAGATGGGGTCTGCGGGCTTTGGAATCGCTTTTTACCCCAGGAGGCACCAATCCATATGAAATGCTCTTGGTTATTCTAAATTTTCGAATAAGTAATGTTCACCGCTTTTTTTCGCGTCAGTATGAAGGAAACACCATCGGATGAATGCAACAGAAACGATTTCTGAAACAGGGAGTCGGCCAGAAAACTCAGCCCACGGGGCGGGGATGAACCGTGAAGGGATTGTAATGGAGTCGTTTTCCTATGACGACTCCATCACACGGATGTTCGCCTTGGCCACTTTGGTGTGGGGTGTGGTCGGATTGTTGGTCGGGCTGATTGTAGCACTTTTACTTGTGTTGCCTTCGGCCAGTTTTGGAATTCCTTATTTCTCTTTTGCCCGGCTGCGTCCGCTGCACACCAACGCCGTGATTTTTGCTTTTGCCGGCAATGCCATTTTCGCAGCCGTTTATTATTCGACTCAGCGCTTATGCAAAGCTCGAATGTGGAGTGACCTGTTGAGCCGACTCCATTTCTGGGGTTGGCAATTGATCATTGTCAGTGCGGCGGTGACTTTACCCCTGGGGATCACCCAAAGTAAAGAATACGCCGAATTGGAATGGCCGATTGATATCGCCATCGCTTTGGTTTGGGCGGGATTTTTTGGAATTAACTTCTTTATGACGCTTGTCAAGCGACGGGAGCGGCACATGTATGTTGCTCTGTGGTTTTATATTGCCACGATCGTCACTGTTTCTATTTTGCATATTTTTAATAACGTGTGGGTTCCGTTAATCGCCGCAGGGGATCCCGGCAGCTTGGTGGACTCGTTTAAGAGCTATCCTGTTTATGCGGGGGTTCAAGACGCTTTCATGCAATGGTGGTATGGGCACAATGCGGTGGCCTTCTTTTTGACGACGCCGTTTCTGGGATTGATGTACTACTTTCTGCCCAAGGCGGCTGAGCGTCCGGTATTCTCTTATAAGTTGAGCATTATTCACTTTTGGTCCCTTGTATTTATTTACATTTGGGCGGGCCCTCACCATTTGCATTACACGGCGACCCCGGTTTGGGCGTCATCATTGGGAATGTTGTTCTCACTGATGCTGTGGATGCCCTCGTGGGGTGGAATGATCAACGGTTTGCTCACCCTCCGAGGTGCCTGGCACAAAGTTGCAACGGATCCGGTGCTGAAGTTTTACGTCGTGGGTATTACGTTCTACGGCATGTCGACGTTTGAAGGCCCGATGTTGTCGATCAAAAGTGTGAATGGACTTTCACACTACACTGACTGGACTATTGCCCACGTCCATGCGGGAGCCCTAGGCTGGAACGGCTTTATGGCTTTTGGCATGATCTACTGGCTGTTGCCACGACTGTTCCAAACCAAACTTTGGAGTGTAAAACTGGCCACGTGGCATTTCTGGTTGGGAACTATTGGTATTTTGCTGTATATCGTGCCGATTTATGTAGCCGGTTTGGCACAAGGTTTAATGTGGCGAGCATTCACTCCCGAAGGCAACCTAGCCTATGGTGACTTCGTGGAAACGATTACGGTCATCAAGCCGTTGTGGTGGGCTCGATTGGGTGGTGGGGGCGTTTACTTCTTAGGCGCCCTGTTAATGGTCGTGAACTACTACATGACTTGGAGAAGTCGTCCAGCCAAATACGAGGTTCCCATTATTCAGGCACCACGATTGACTGCAGGTTATGTCGATGCTGCAACTCCGAAGCCCCGCATTGATGGCGTGCTGGAAGTGGGCAAAAAAATCGACGTTTGGACACAAGCGAGCTGGCATCGCGTCTGGGAACGTCTCCCCATTCGCTTTACCGTCTGGGTCACGATTGCCGTGGTGGTCGCGTCGTTGTTTGAAATCATTCCGACGTTTTTGATTCGCTCGAACATTCCGACGATCGACACGGTTAAGCCTTACACGCCCTTGGAACTGGCGGGCCGAGACATTTACGTTTCCGAAGGCTGTTACAATTGCCACTCGCAAATGATACGCCCCATGTTTGCCGAAACGGAACGTTATGGCGAGTATTCGAAGCCGGGTGAGTTCATTTATGATCATCCCTTCCAATGGGGATCACGCCGCATCGGTCCCGACCTTGCGCGCGAGGGAGGTCGCCAATCTGATTACTGGCATCTACAACACTTCCGCGACCCTTCCAAAACGAATCGCGATTCGGTGATGCCGGCCTACGCTCACCTGGAGACAACCAAGTTAAACTACCGAGGTATTCCAGCTCGCGTCAAAGCGGCCCATATGCTGGGAGCACCCTATGGTAAAGAACTGGAGGAAGCCGAAGAAATGGCCCGCCTGCAGGCTCGAGCGATTGTGGCCAACATTGTGTCCCAAGGGGGTCTGGATCGGGCCTATTTCGATCCTGACTTTGTTCCGGCAGAAGGTGAAGTGGTTGACGAGTCCAAATATGTCTTGCTGGAAGAATCGCAAGTCATCGCGTTGATCGCCTACATGCAGCGGATCGGTATCGACATCTCGGCAGCACCGGAAACGCCAGCTGTGGAGACTCCGAATGCCGAAGTTCCAGCCGCGGCAGAGCCCACCAACGGAGATGCCGTTCCCGCCGGCAACACGGACACCGCCACCCCACCTGTCGACGGGGCCAATCCAGGATCGACGCCGGAAGGGTCACCCCCAGCCGGCTCTCTCGCTCCCAAGACCACCGGCGATTCCACCCAAGAATAAAAAGGACTCTATCTCAGATGATCAAAATCATTTTAAACGCGTGTAATTATTCACTGTTTGCCGAAATATCGCTGTTGATGTTTTTTGGTATTTTTATCGCCGTCTCGGTACGGACTTTGTTTAGCGACCGACGGACCATGACATCCAACGCCAATATCGTTCTCGAAGATCAAATGGAGCATTCCGCCAATGAGCAGTAATGATATCAATCCGCCGACAACCGACCATAGCTATGACGGGATCCAAGAATACGACAATCCGCTTCCAGGCTGGTGGAAATGGCTATTTGTCTTGACTTGCCTCTACGCTCCTTTCTATTTGGCCTATTACCATGGAGGGGAAGCCGGGCGTTCGATTTTTGATGCCTACGATCGCGAAGCCGGCCGCATCTCGGAGCTTAAGTTTTCCGAAATTGGAGATCTCGAACCCTCCGAGGCGACCTTGATTGAATACATGAACAACCCTGAAAAGGCCAAGTTTTTAAAAATCGGCGAGTCGATCTACAAAGCTAACTGTGTCAGTTGCCATGGAGTCAACGGCGAGGGACTCATTGGTCCGAACCTGACGGACGAACACTTTAAAAATGTAAAGCGATTGGGAGACATCATTACGGTGATAGAAAACGGGGCCAACAACGGAGCGATGCCCGCATGGAAAAACCGCTTGAATCACGTTAACAAAATTGTGCTCACAGCCGCCTATGTGGCGTCCCTGCGAGGCAACGAGGTCGGCAATCCAAAAATTGCCGAAGGCTCTATCATTCCGCCTTGGGATCAGCAGTAGCCTTTTCGACACGGTTAGGCTGTTGGTGACAATCAGGGAAGCCGTGACCCGCAGCCGCTGCGATGACGGAGGTGAAATTTTGTTTTTGCAGAAGCAGCACAGTGAGTGAATTCAAACCGATGACGCAGTGCGAATCATTTTACCTGAACCGTCTGGCGAGTAAAATTCCGAACGATAGCGAGACGCATTTTCACCAACGTTGATGTTTTCGCTATCAGCTAACTCTATGTGGGTTGGGCGATTAGCCCGACTCCATAAAAGTGCGGCGGAGCCCGTAACGCGGGTGCCTCGCCACACCGATTGATCAACCAAAAAATAAAGTCAACGTCTGATGAATGAGCCTTTTCTAAAACCCGAAGAACACGTCCTGTCCACACTCGAACGCGACGGTTCTCGGCGTTGGTTAAAACCTAAGTTGAGCCAAGGCATCTTGCTGACTCGGCGCCGAATCGTGGCTTATCTCCTGATCATCGTCTTCACCGTGGTACCGTTCATCAAAATTGCGGGCAAGCCATTGGTGTTGCTCGACATTCCGGCCAGACGCTTTACGATCTTTGGCTATACATTTTTGCCCTCGGACATGGCCCTCTTGGCGTTGTTTTTGGTGGGATCGTTGTT
>JBGSIY010000888.1:0-5468 GCA_041742275.1 Pirellulaceae bacterium
CGGGTCCCCGTCAACGGTACGATTCCGATTGAAATCGTCGCCCAAGATTTAGACTTCGAAATTTCTTCGATCAAAATCGTCTTTGACCATCAAGGCTCCAGGATTTTGGACGAGTCGATCGAATTGCCGCGTGATCAAAACAATCAAATCGTGACCAGTAAATATGCGTTAACTCCGGCCTCACTGCGTCTCGCTCCCGGTGACACCGCGTTATTTTTTGCAGAGGCCGCCGACAACCGAACATCGTCTCAGACCCAACTGCCCGAACCCAACATCAGCCGTACCCCCAATTTTACGCTGGTCGTCGAGCCCCCTGCCGAAGCGGAATCCAACCCCGAGGACCCATCCGCGGACCCCAACCAACCCCAAGACGCTCAATCGCAACAGGATAAGAAACAATCCGAAAACCAAACGGAGGAATCAGCCGAAAAGGGTGATTCGGATCAAAAGCAAAACCAAAATACAGAATCCAAAACAGGGGAAGACGGTCAGGAATCACAGGATGACCCAGGCGGCAAACAAGAGTCCGCCGACAAATCCAGCGAATCACAAGAAGCTGGAAAAGATGGTTCGAAAAAACAGGATTCAACCGCCGGTGAAAAACAATCGGGCGAGCAAGGCTCTGATCCAGGCCAATCCGAACAATCAGGTAATCAAAGCGGCTCCGGCAAAAAACCAGACGGAGATCCTGAACAATCTCAAAAATCCAATGGTGGTGGGAAGCAAGAATCAAATCAGAGCAAACCCAATCCCAGTCAGTCCAGCCAAGGCGATTCCGCATCCTCTCAATCGGATTCAGCCTCGCAACCCGGTCAAGCAGGAAACGAAGCCGGAAATGAGTCGGCCCCAAAAACGCCCCCCGCCGACGGCGCAGGGAATCCCTCTCAGCCCTCAGGTGCGCCCTCGGACTCCACGGCCGGAAATGACATGGCCAATCGTGATCAAGCGGCCGGTGCCGAAGGCCCCGACGGCCGTCGTGACGAATCTTTAACCTCCGGTGATCAACAGCCCCTCTCCAAAGAGGCCACCGACGCCCAAAGATTCGAAAATCTGAAAAAAATGCTCGAGCAAGAGCGTCAAAAAAACAATCCATCGAGTTCCGCAGAGAACACAAATCAGCAAAGTGAAAGCTCGGGCGAAACGAAAGACCCTGCACAACCAGGACAGCCCCAAACCGGACAGCCCCAACCCGGACAACCCCAGGAAACACAGCCATCTCAATCAAAATCTCCTTCGGCCGCAGATCAAAAAAGCGACAACGAGGGGGGCAAAAGTGCCGATCAGACGGAAGCAGCTAAACCGGAAGGCAATGCGAACAACCCCGCCGACGGCAACGCACAGTCGGGAACAAAACCAGAGGGTAACGATTCCTCTTCAACCGGAACCGGACAACCGAAGCCAATCGATCAGAAACAAGACCCGGCGGATCCCAAATCCCCAACCGGATTTGAAAATACAAAGTCGTCTTCAGAATCGTCTGAAACAAAAGCAGGCAACGACGCAAACGCAGCAAAACCAACGGGCGACGATTCACCTCCAACGGGATCCGAATCCGAGCCAGGCAAAGCTGAAAAACAATCGGGTTCTCAACCCAACGACAATACCAACGATCCCAATCAAGACAAAGCCGGAGCGTCTCCGACACCCAGTCCGCAATCGGGGGCCCCACCAACAGGTGGCCAACAATCGCCCGAATCCTCCCAATCAGACGCGTCCAAAACGGACGCCGGAGAAAAAGACTCAGGTAACAATGACCCATCAGGGGCCAACGAAAGCAGCGATTCCAATTCGAACCCCAGTGGAACGCCTAGCGGGAAAAACCCTACCGGTTCGCGAGAGAACAACACTCCTTCCTCCGACGGAAATCCCCCTTTACCTCCGTTGGAACAAGAGAACGTGGACTACTCGAAAGAGGTCACCGATCTTGTTCTGCAATACCTCCGCGAGCAAAAAAACAATCCGGACCCCGCGTTGTTAGAGCAAATGAATTGGTCGCCGGAAGATCTTCAAGACTTCTTAAAAAAATGGGAAG
Source organism: Pirellulaceae bacterium (assembly GCA_041742275.1). GTDB lineage: Bacteria > Planctomycetota > Planctomycetia > Pirellulales > Pirellulaceae > BJ22. Next base: position 2,033 of record JBGSIY010000888.1, read on the forward strand.
ACATGGCTAACAACGCGCAAAAAGGCTCGCCTCTGGATAAACAGCGATACCAAGATGCCCTCCGAAGCCTAGGACTGAAACCTCAAAAACAAACCAACCGCGCCCTAGGTAGCCAAAGTAAACAAATGGAAAACTTGACAGAGGAAACCGCCACAAATCGGCCCCCACCCGAACTTGAAAACGAATTCAATTCATTTCTGAAGGGGCGTAATCGTCTCAATAATCCTCGTAAGAATGGAAATCAATAACTGGTCGAAACTCTGGTGGCTTCGGTATGCTCCCACCTATACCTGTGCCCCTTCCTAGGGCCCCTTTTTCTAGGGCCCCCTTTGCTGGCATTTCCGCTCGCCCCGTTTCTTAAGGAACGCCGCTACGTTTTCGTTTCCGGCAACCTGTGTTTCCGGTTGTTCATCCGCTCCATTACGGGGTTGACTGGCCCACACCGTGTGTTGCTCAACCTGACAACCCTGCGTCACCCAAGTTCCATTTCGGTGAACCGTCAAAGTGTTTCAAACGCCGGATTGAGTTCCCCTGCGTGTTTCCGTCTTGAAATTCAACTCTCCCGATGGCGAAAAACAAGATCTGCGAATCAAGCGATGGACCTTTTGGAAAAGCGCCGAACAAAGCGTGTCAGGATTGGGCGGATTTTACCGACTGCGACGTTTGTGCGAGTTTGCGTCAGTTCCGATTTTTTGTTAACCCCAATTTAAAATGCGACCAAGTTGAAAAAATTGACCTAGTGTTCAATAGGCCACATTTTAGAGGCAGGTGATCCGCGCACGAGCTTAACGGCGGCTTTCGAAACTGACTTGCAAAACTAAAACTATGATTACAAATTCACGATTGCGAAAATCACGAAAAGGGGTAGCCGTTACTGAGGCCGCCTTCTGCATTCCTGTAATCCTCATCCTGATTTTTGGGTCGTTAGAGGTTTGCAATGCGATTTTTGTTAAAGAGCGAGTCTCCATTTGTGCGTACGAAGGTTGCCGTGTTGGCGTTAAACGAAGAGCAACACGACAACAGGCTTTCGATGCCAGCAAGCAGTTGATGAATGCATTCGGCTACTCCGACAGTCAGTTTACTGTAACCGTCACGCCTGACGATTTTTCGACATTAGCAGCGTTGGATCCGATTTCTGTCAGTATTTCCTACCCACTGACGGGAACGGCGAGTTTGTTCGGCAGCATAATCAACCAAACGACAGTCACATCTACCGTGCAAATGGTTCGTGAGTTCGACGATTGATCCCGTCCCAACCAGAATTTTAGTTCGCCATGACAACCAGACGTATTACTCAACAGCAACACCGCCGATCCCTTCACGGGCGTCGGGGGACCACCAGCACGGAATTTGCCGTGGTGGCCCCAGTCATTTTTTTAGTAATTTTCGCCTCGCTGGAAATTTCACGAATGAGTCTGCTGCGGAACCTGGCTCAGGATGCAGCCTACGACGCAGCACGTTACGCCATGGTCGAAGGTGCCACCGATCAAGAGGCGATTGACAAGGCCAATCAAACGCTGGCCATGTTTGCAGCCCAAAACGCGACGGTCACGATCAACGATGGAGACGGCATCGATCTGAACAGCCAATTTCTCAAGGTCGAAGTTGCCATCCCAATGGGAGACAATTCATTTTTCATGACGCAATTTTATTCCGGCCGTTTTATCAGAGAATCGATCACGATGAGAATGGAACGATACCGTGGGTTCTTTGACGGATCTTTGTAGCGAGATCCTCTTTCCTATTTACAGAACTATCCTGTCCTAACTCACCCCCAAAAAAATTTTCGCAACGTGGCAAGGGAGCTCCTAAGATGAACACAATAACAATTCCAGGTCGCCGTTCTGATTGCCGCCGTGGAGCGGTCATGCCTATGTTCGCCTTCCTCTTGCCTGTTTTTATCATGGTATGCGGTATGGCCATCAACATCTCGTACTTGCGGTTGGCTCGCACCGAGCTGAAAATCGCGAGCGATGCCACGGCGCATGCGGCCGGGCGGGCGATGAGCCTCTACCAAACAACCGATGACGCTATTGCCACCGCAGTAGCCATGGCCCCGCTTAATTCGGTAGTCGGCCAGCCCTTCTCAATTGACGCCTCCTGGGTCAAATTTGGACAATCGAATCGCGATGGCTCGGGGTTCGGACGCTACGTTTTTCAAGAGCGAGATAAAGTTCAAATCGACAACGGAATTCACAAGGTTAACAGCGTCGCGATTGATGGTGCGTTAGATGTCGAAATCCTGATAAGAGCCTTACCGCAATATTCCAGCTTTGATGTCGCCACCAATTCGATTGCGACTCAAGTGGACCGAGATATCGCTCTTGTTCTCGACCGGTCGGGTTCGATGATCTGGTACAAAAACAAAGACGATTGGGAATATGTCTTCAACGACTTGCGCAGTCGTGGTCGCATCAATAATTCCGATCGAAACCGCGCTCGAAATGGTTGGGACCTAACCCATTACGTTAGCCCTTTCTCAACCTATCCCAACAACAATTATGACAATTTCCCAAATGGTAATTCCAACAGCAACTATTTCATTTCCAATACTGTCTGGTCTCGTTTGACGGCCGATCGATTTCGCAATGACCGTTACCTATCAGTCTATGAATTCATTTATGACTTGGCCTATGTTTCAAACACCCGCGCACCGCGGCACTCACGCTGGGCGGAACTGGAGCGGGGCGTTGACGCCTTTTTGGATATCCTCGACACAACGGATCAAGAAGAACTGGTTTCCCTTTGTTCTTTTTCCGGAGATTCACGATTGGACTACTCGCTCTCGCTAGAATATCCACCGATTCGCAGTTTTGTCGCCACGGAATATCCCGTGGGAGCGACCGCCATTGGAAAAGGCATTCAGACCGCCATCCCTTCCATTATGACAGCCGCCAATGCTCGACCCTTTGCTGCCAAAACGATTGTGATTCTCACAGACGGCGAAAACAATGCTTCTCCTGACCCCGTTTCCGTGGTTACGGAAATGGTGGGGCAATACAACATCACGGTCCACACGGTAACGTTCACGCCCAATGCGGATCAAGATACGATGCGCGACGTGGCCGCGGTGGGGGGCGGACGACATTATCATGCTGACGACGGAAATTCCTTGGTCGCCATTTTCGAAGAGATCGCCAATAACCTTCCCACAATTCTCACCGAATAATCTGCCCCAACAAAACTCGATGCAGACGCCGAATGATCCCCCCCCTGAAGAAAGCGGAACCTTCCACACTTCGATCAACCGTGGGGCTTCAAACTCGATGTCACATCCACGGACCTCGGGACCGTGACTGACGCCGCTCGCCTGATTTGCGATGTCACTAAAAAAAATTATTCGGGGTAGGAACAGCCACAATAAAACAACCTTAGCTGGACAGCGCCATTTTTTGTTGAGGGGCTGAGTGTATGAGTGTATGAGTGTATCAGAGTT
>JBGSIY010000889.1:0-6256 GCA_041742275.1 Pirellulaceae bacterium
CCGGACGTTAAAGACGTTGATTACGAGAAAATGTGGAATGAATGCTTCTCGAAATGCTATGAAATAAACAAACATTGCGATAAAAATGGAGGCTTTTGCGGTGAGTGTTGTGATCGATGTGCCATAGAAATGCACAACAAATGCATAACTAATATAAGGGGAATAGATCAAATTGCATGCGGCCATTTTGTACGAACATATCAGTTTGCTTGCTACGGAGGTTGTGAATCGCGAATAAGCCCCTTGGATCCAAAAATTGATCCAACCTGTGCCATGGCTTGGTGGGGCAGTGCTTATGCCCATGGGCTGCACATCAATAAGCCAGAGATGTCCGAAGAACAAAGTCGTCTGGCTCGGGCAGCAGCGGACAAGGCTTTAGCGGCGTTGGATACAGAGACTCCGGTCGAGCGAGCCTTGATCGACGCTGTGAGCGCAAGATACCAATGGCCCGCCCCGGAGGATCGATCGCACCTTGATCAAGCTTATGCCGCTGCGATGGAACGCGCATGGCATCAGCACCCCGAAGACGCTGACATCGGAGCCCTGTTTGCCGAGTCGCTGATGAATTTGCAGCCATGGGATTTATGGACCGGGGAGGGAAAACCCAAAGGACGTGTTCTGGAGGTATTGTCCATACTTCAAAAGACTCTTGACAGGCACCCCGATCATCCAGGCGCCAACCATTTTTACATCCACGCGATCGAAGCCTCGCCGTGGCCCGAGCTAGGTGTTGCCGCTGCCGAACGCCTGCAAGATCTCGTTCCCGGATCCGGACATTTGGTGCACATGCCCTCACACATTTTTATCCGGGTGGGTCGCTATGCTGATGCGGCTCAATCCAACCAACGAGCCATTGCGGCAGATGAAACCTACTTTGCCACGGCGCCCGCACCCGATTTCTATAGTGTGTACTTTATTCATAACGTTCACTTTTTGGCTTACGCAGCAATGATGGAAGGCCGATGGGAAGCGGCGATAGCCGCCGCACGAAAAATTGAACAAACAATTCCACCGGCATTTCTCAAAGAATATGTGACCCTGGCCGATGGGTTCATGCCCACAACGCTGCACGTCATGATCCGTTTCGGAAAATGGAACGAAATCTTAGAAGAACCCGAACCGGAAGAATGGCGACTCCTCAGCCGAGTCCAACGGCACTACGCCCGCTGCATCGCATTGGCCAATTTAGGTCGCCCACAGGACGCGGAGTCTGAGTTCAAACGGATGCAGGATGTGGCCGAACAATTGGACGAGACTTGGTTGGTCGGTAACAATAAAGCCACCGATGTCTTGGCCATCGCCCGTTGTATGGCTGAAGGAGAAATGGCCTTCCACGCTGGTGACCATCAATTGGCCTACGAACGATTGCGCACCGGAGTCGCACTCGAAGATCAATTAGCTTACGATGAACCCCCGGGCTGGATGCAGCCGGTCCGGCATGCCTTGGGGGCCCTGCTCCTGGCTGGGGATCAGGCAACGGAAGCCGAGTTGGTTTACCGTGCCGATTTGGTACGTCACCCCCAGAACGCTTGGTCGTTGTTGGGCTTGCAGCAGTCGCTGCAAAAACTGGGCAAACAGCAGGAAGCCGACGGATTGGCCGAACTGGTCGAACAGGCCTGGTGCCGAGCCGACGTTTCGCCAGTGGCCAGTTGTTACTGCCATCCAGAAGCAAAACGGGATTGACCTCAGGTGGGCGAAACTATTACGTGCCTCGCTATCATCATGTCTTTCGTATCGCTTCTGTCATGTGGCGTTTCCGAAACGTGATTAACGAGGCAATTCGCTTCGCCGCGTTTGGCATATTAAACCGTTATTTTCGATTGCCCGATTTAAGGCCAGTCGGGCCTCGATGCTGCAGGGCGTGAATCGCCGCTTTCCGATTTTATCTTGGATGACAACCGGCAGGCGGCATTCATGCGCACCTCGGCGTCCTTTGGCCGTGACCTGAGCGCGAAAAAAATTAGGCAGTCAGACTCAGAGAATTCATCTCTCAGAATTTCTTTTTATGGCAGAAAATGATCGTACCGGATCGCTGTGCTGCACACCGTCTTCCGACACGGGAGGGAAGGCACGTTGGCCTGCCGGAGCAACCAAGCCGAGTCTTGCCGCGAGGAAGCAGAGATTAAGGAGTCCAGGAAATCGTCTCGCGGTCGTACATCACAGGGCCTTGAAATTTGCGATGGTCCTCTGCGGTTCCGCTTACCGCAAGTCACAAAAACGGAAACCGGTTCACGCGACAAACCGCCTTTTGATGTCAGTTGGTGAATCATTGGACATTTCTGTATTCTCTGCGACGACCAACGTCATAGCCAAGAGCATTTCCAGCGTGTAACGTGCTCAGCTAAAATGGTATGGAAGTGCAATTAATAATAATGGAATTCACCATGTTGGCGACCGCTTATCACCATCCAATTGGTGGAGGAATCCGCCATTCTTCCAGACAGAGTAGCGACCCTGTAACACGTCCGCGTGTTGATCCATTACATTAGCTTAAGTCGCATCGGCAATGGCAACTTAAAAAGAGAAAACACCTGGCCTGTTTTTGCTCTTCGTTAAAACAAACGCCGGGCAAACGAACACGAAACGAATAGCCGCACTTTTTTGAATAATCAAAGCAAAACGCTGATTGCCTAGCGATGTCGGACGGCATGCCGAATCGCGATTGAAGCCGAAACCGATCCCCGGCCCCTTTTGTTTTGAAATTCTTGGAAACTATCTGTTAAAGGATGCGTCCACCAACAACCTCCCCGCGTCAATCTCCATTCAATTCCAAAATTAAAATGACAAAACAATATTTTTATCCGCAACTTTCTCGGATCACTTGCGATAGGTGAGTATGAAGCAGATTGCTCCTGCTTTGTTGGCGTCATGCTGACGACTGTTAATGCGAGTCTTGGAATCCCCGAAGGTTTCATTGTCACTCAAATAGAAAGACAATCTCTGAAAATTTCGCCCTGTTCAGAGGAGATGCATTTCGAGTCGACGGCTGCGGCCAGCACGGGATAGGTTCCCTGATTTTGAATCGATGGTCTAACCTATAGCCCATTTTTATTTACATTGTGCTTAACACAAATGGGAGTTTTAGTTATGCGTTTATCAAAGATGTTTTTTCGATATGCTCTAGCGGTTTTAACGATGGGAGTTTTTGCCGCTGAAAGCCAAGCGGAAGTCAGTTTCAGAAATTCGCGGGGAACCCTACGGGTAACTGGCGACAACAGTGCTGAACTCGTGATCATTAGCGGTATGGGCTCCAACCAAGTCGCTGTGGAAACAAACGACGGCGAAATTTATGAATTCGAGGACGTTGAAGATATTAGAATCGAGTTGAAGCGCGGTGCAGACGAACTTGAAATTTATGACCTTGAGATTTCCGGAAATTTGGACATCAACATGGGTGGAGATATGGGGGATTCGCTCCAAGTTGCTGACTCCATGATCGGTGGCAATTTCGTCAACAAGGGTGCGTCGGATTCCATCATTACAGATAGCAGTATTGGCAAAAACCTGACGATTCACGCCGGTCTGCCGTACGACTTCTTTGAAAATGATTGCACGATGGAAGTAATCGGTTCTGTCGTCGGTGGCAAAGCGACACTTAACGGTAGTAATCAGTCAAGTGACATGGTCTGTGTCAGCACAAGCTTCTTCGCAAACGATCTCTTTATTCATCTAGGTAATGGTAGTGATTCATTGTCGATATTTGAAAATGTCATTGGTCGAAATTTGACGATGGACGGTGGCGGAGGTTCAACTGATCTGGTTTGTTCCGACGGAAATTGGATTGGTGGAAGGATTAAACTCCGAGCGTTTGAATTGTACTTCTAAAGAGTGCGTCACCTTGATCGGCAGCATTGCTCTCAGGGGTTTAATTTTCCATGTAACGGAACCGGGTCTATTTTTTGTCGACTTAATGTGAATTCATTGCATTCACGCACAAGTCTCCAAAAATGGGCCCGGTTTCTGAATTGTATCCATTCAAAAACAGCTTCTTGCTGCCTCCGATAGAGTTAGCCTTGTCGTTGTTGGAGTTGGGCAAGCACACGATAAAGATTGTTGAGGACGGTTGCGGACTTTTGCCATTCCCACAGGTTGAGTCGACTCGGATCAAGCAATTCAATCCCAGCATGAGTCAGACTGGCAGCTTGATCAAACTGTCCCAACTTGACAAAAAGTTCACCCATTTCCGATAACGCTTCCGCGAGATGCACACGGGATTCGATCTGATCCGTCTGCCGGATCAATTCATGAAATTGCCCAGCCGCGGTTTGTAAATTTTCAAACGCGTCCTGGTCGTTAGACAGCCTCAAATGAATTTTTCCCATTTGCATCAGGCATTCTGCACGTATACTTTGGCATTCGCAACTTTTTCCTGGCAACGTGGCCAAGGCGAAATACTGCTTTAGAACGTGATTGAGTAAGGACCGTTCCGAATCGTCTCGAATCCTGGTGTCATTCCTACCGTCCAAAATAACATCATCGACCATGGAGCGAAGTGTCGCCAACGTCTGACGTTGGGTCATTCGAGCTTCAATAATTACCGATTCCAACTGCTCGTTAATTTTGGTGATTTCGCAATTTTTTTGAACGAGCATCGCGAAGCCCATCACTCCTGTTGCGACAGCCATGAACACCGTCGCCAGCATTGCCGCCACCGGCGCGGGATTTCGCTGCACCCCTCGCCTCAGGCGCAACCAAAATGGATCTGCCAAAACACTGACCTGCCGTCCGGCGAGGTAGAGTTCCAAATCGTGCGTTAGTTCTGGAACGGAAGAATATCGAGACATGGGGTCGACTTCTGTGGCGTGACGACAAATGGCATCGATTGCCGCGGGGATGCCTGGGAATAGACTTCGCGGCGTCATGGCCGGACCCGTCCGGGGTCGATCGAGCGGCTGGTTTTGAGTTGCTGAGGCAACGGGATTTTGCCCGGTCAACAAAAAATGGAGTGTGGCTCCCAACGAATATATATCCGTTCGCTGATCCATTTCTGTTGTCTTCCCGAGCATTTGCTCTGGGCTGGCAAATGCAGGCGTCCCCATCGCTTGAACCTTGTGCCATTTCGGTGGGAAACCACCGTTCATCCCCGTATGGTTTGTCTCGCCTTCCTCCATTACTTTGGCAAGGCCCCAATCCAACAGCAACGTCTCACCGAAGGGCCCCAGAATTACGTTGCTGGGCTTAATATCGCAGTGAATGATCTGCTGACCGTGAGCATAGGCCACGACTTCACAAAGGGCCAGCAAACGTTGCAATAAACTTCGAAACGGAAGCGATTCATAAAAGTCAGGCGAGTGCGAGTCGCCGGCTTCGGCATGGAGATTCAGAATGGTTTCACGTAAGGTCTTGCCCTCCACAAATCTCATAACATAACAGGGTTGCTCCGTCGTCTGTTGCCTATGCGAATAAACGGGAACGATGCCAGGATGATCTAGGCGTGCCGTCACCCAGGCTTCAATTTCAAACCGGAAAAGTTGCTCGGGTGACATTTGATTCCACTTCGGAAATTTGATGGCGACTTTTCGATTTAATACCGAATCAGTTGCGATAAAAATATGCCCCAGGCCTCCGCTGGCATGCAACGTCTCGATTTGATATTCCGAGATAATTCGAACGGATTCAGCGGGAGTATACAGGGTAAGCTGTGCCGAATCGATGGCTGATTGCGAACCTTCATTTGAACCGGTTGCAAATATCAATTCCACTGCTTGGATTGCCTGGATTTGCCAACAGGCCTCCCAATACAATTCGGGGCAATCGCGACAGAGTTCCTCTGGAGAAATCTTAATGCCCTGTTCGTCGGCTTCTTCCCATTCGGTGAGCAGATCTTCGATCGTTGTCATGGTAGCACTTTCGAACGGCGGAAATTTGCGAGTTTTGAATCGCTGGTGAAGGTGACCGTAGCAAACACCACGCGTCGTCGCGGTTTGACATCGAATCATTCCAGCGGAAACCGACACCGATTACGTGGGGGGGCTAAAAACCAGTCGAATGGTCGAGCAGTTCTCGGTACAAATCGACTCGTACGTTTTTCCATCGGCGACGGATGGCTCGCTCGGAACCCTGGACTACTTCTGCCGCTTCCCGCAACGTCAACCCTTGATACCACAACAGGTCAAACAGTTCCCGTTCTTGGTCTGGCAATTTCTCAACGTACTCGTGAAATTCGGTCCAGCGACCAAGACGTTGCGGGTCGTGAGTTTCGTCCTGTTCTAACTCAATTGGCGAAGTGGCAATGCCGCGCCGGTCCTTGCTCCAC
>JBGSIY010000890.1:0-13833 GCA_041742275.1 Pirellulaceae bacterium
GCTCCTGCGGAGTGGCTCTACCCCGTGATCGATGGAATCAAGTATCGACGTGAAACCAATACCATGCCTCAATGGGCGGGCTCTTGCTGGTACTATCTCCGGTTTATCGATCCGAAGAATTCTGAGTGCATGGTCGATCGCGAAAAAGAAAAACTCTGGATGCCCGTCGACTTATATATCGGCGGCGCCGAACACGCCGTACTGCACCTGTTGTACGCCAGATTCTGGCACAAAGTGCTCTTTGATCGCGGTATCGTCAGTTGTGTGGAACCCTTTCAACGCCTGGTTAATCAAGGGATGATTTTGGGCGAAATGGAATTCACGGGATACCGCGATGCTCGAGAACAATGGATCGGCAGCGACGCAGTCTGCGAAGACAACGACCATAACTTCACTCAAATCGCTGACGGCTCACCTGTGCATCCTGTGAAGTTGGAACCAGATCAAGTCGAAAAAATTGGCGATCGTTTTGTTCTCAAAAGCGATCCTGAAATTCGAATCGACAGTCGCGCTTACAAAATGTCCAAAAGCCGTGGCAATGTGATCAACCCTGATGAAATTGTCGCCGACCACGGCGCCGACGCTCTCCGATTATACGAGATGTTCATGGGACCACTCGAGGCCTCCAAGCCGTGGAGTATGGCCGGCGTGAATGGTGTTCGCAATTTCTTGGACCGCGTCTGGCGAATGATCATCGATGATCGCGCCGAAGAAGTGCAACTCAATGAATCGATCGTCGATGCGGCTCCAACCGACGAACAACTGCGAGTCCTGCACAAAACGATCAAAGCCGTCTCGCACGATATCGATGCCCTCAGTTTCAACACGGCCATTGCCCGATACATGGAGTTCGTAAACTACTTCACCAAACAATCGAGCCGCCCCCGTTCTATCATGGAGACCTTTGTGCTCATCCTTTCACCCATGGCCCCGCACATCGCCGAGGAACTATGGGTCGCCCTGGGGCGCACGGAAATTTTAGCCTTACATCCCTGGCCCAGTTTCGACGAAGCGCTGACAGTCGACGCTCTGGTGGAAATTCCTATTCAAATCCAAGGCAAAGTTCGCGCGAAGCTGAACGTGGCTCGAGGCACTTCGGAAGCCGAACTGGAAACGCTGGCTCTGCAAGACGAAAAAATCCAACAACTGCTCGAGGGCAAGACCATTCGCAAGGTTGTGGTGGTGCCCGATCGCATGGTCAATATTGTCGCCACTTAGAGCAAGGTGCGCTATCGATACTATCGATAGGAACAGTCCCGATTCAGACTGCCGATATGAAAGGCAAGCCGAAGTTCGTGAGCACTTGGGTTCGCAAGAACCGCACGGCTGGCGTCGTTGCGCAAAGATCGGGGCGTAATTTCCGGACAATTCCATAGCACCGCAGCCGAGGAGCAGCGCCCCGCCACAGCTTGTTGAGGGCAAACGTGATAAACAAACGCGGTGGAGTTACAACCGTTCGGCGACGTAGCGTTCCACAGACGTACGCACCTCGGGATCACACCATAATGCCCGAATGCGATCTTGAAACTCGCGATTGTTGGCAGCGATTCGTTCCAATACCGGTTGCCGAATTTGTTCTTTGGTCAAGCGAAAGACACTCGCGGGGATCTGAAGGTACTGATTGGCCAACTCTTGGGCCCGCGATTCCAAACCTCCATGCGGCAGGACCTCATCCGCCAAACCCGCGGACAACGCCTCTTCTCCGCAAAAAGCGATGCCACTGATCACTACTCGTTGCAAGAATTGCGGTGCCACGACATAGCGAAAGATCTCGATCCCTTCCGCCGGCAACGCTAAACCCACTCGTAATTCCGGCATGCCAATCCGAGCGTCTGCGGCCAGCAAACGATAGTCTGCCGCCGAAGCCACGACGCAACCGCCAGCCAATGCGTGTCCGCTAATGGCCGATATCATCGGCTTAGGGAACCGCAAACACGCCATAAACAACGCGGAGATGCTCGGCACAAAATCCCCGACATAAGACAACGGCTCACGGACCAATCGCTTCAAATCAACCCCCGCCGAAAAAACACGCGGATTGCCTATTAAAATCATGGCCCCGACATCATCGCGATGGGCGAGATCCATCATGGCCCCAGTCAACGCCTGACAGAATTCAAGATCCATGGCATTCACTTTGCCATGCTCCATCCGAATCGTGGCCACTCGGTCAGAACATTCGATCGTCAGCATAACCCTAGCTTTCTCTCGGCTCGTTTCCTAACACTTCTCGACTCCCTGAATCATAATCTTATCCAACGCTTGACAGTATAGGCTCCCCCCGACGAAATAACGCTAGGAATCCAATCGGCAGGGAACCGCGGGCAATTCCCACAGCAAAAACAAACCCTCCCGACTTCCACTCTCCCCGAAATCGTCCCCAGACACGACACAGGACGACCTCTTTGCACAAAAAAACACCGCCCAGACCTGGCGATGTTTTCTTTATTTGATATTCGTCGTTTTTTTCCGACAACGTCATCCGAGCGGAGGACACGGGGGTCGAACCCGCAACCCTTACGGGCAACTGATTTCGAATCAGCCTGCTAGCCATTCGCTTATCCTCCAGTTTCAGCAGACAGCCATTATAGCGCTGAGGTTCATAAATGATCAAGCCGAGGGGACGGGGGCTCGACTGACGTTTCGGCAATATTCTCACCCCAAAATACAAAAAACCCACTTTGGTTCTGGGGCCAAAATGGGTTTTTCGCTGTCAGCAGTCAACGTAGGTTCGGAAGTTCCGAGTACGTCGACTGTGATTTCCTTAAACTATCGCCATTTGAATACTCGATACACTCCCTCTCCGGCGCGAATTCGTTGAGGCAAACTTATCAACCGCTCACGATATAAACTCATCAACAAGGCGACTCCAAAAAATGCTCCGCCGCCAATCATCAACATCACTGAGGCACTTTGCAATTGCTCCGGCCAACGAACCCAAGTCAACAGGCTGATGATGAAGGCCGCCAGTACCCCGCTACCGGCCAATGTTGTTGAACGAATCTGACACACGACCCCCGATCCCAACAACATCAAACCCACAGCCAAAGCTCCCCATTCGTGAATCATCTGCCAACTCGGTGTTCCAAATTCCAACAGCCGACTGGCCAGCAATCCCATCGTGATCGGTGCCGCCAAAAACAAACTTCCCAGTTGTAATTGAATGGAAACGCTTTCCCGCCTGTCGTCCCGTTCCTGACTCCAGCCCCAGTAGCCTACCCCCGTCAACAAACCGCCGACAAGCAAACTCATGATCTCAACTTTTTGTACCAGGAGTAGATTCGAATACTGACTAAACACCATCAACAAACAAACACCCGTGACCGTCGCCCCGATTTTAAATGCCGTCCTCCATGAGCGATCAACAGACATTCCAAACGCGAGCCCCAAGGGAATAAATTGACTGAGCAGCATGACGACCAATTCCGAGGTGACTTGCGACTCAACCAGACGTTGCAACGACAACAATATCCCTCCCGTAACACCTATCAGCACGGCGATATTTCCAGCCAGCGAAACGGTTGTCTCGTGTCCCCCGCCAACCAAACGATGCATGACTCCCTGCACCAGCAGTAGAACAACGCCGACGGACAAAGTCGCGATAATCAACGAATATTCCATCGGCAGCGACGCCAGAAGTAAATACTGCGTGGCTGACAATGTGCCACACAGGATGCTGAAAACGAGGTGCTGCGAGCGGACTTCGGGCCAACCCGCTATCAAGAAAATCAAAGAGCACAACAAGAAGAAGCCGGCCCACATCCACGAGACGGCCAGAGAGCCCGTTCCCATAGCGACACAATTCCAAACGATCACGACCAACAAACCGAGCATCGTTACCAAACCCACGTCGCGCAGCGATTTTCCAACTGACGTTGCCGGGAGCAAATGCCCGGAAACAATCATCGAGACGGGGATCGACAGCAGGGCAAACATCCCCCAGCCAACTACGGGAACTTGCAGGCCAGACAAAATCATACATGCCGCTGGAATGGTTACCAATGTTCCCAAGCTAACCAGGGCAGTTTCCATCGCTCCCCATCGCCGGGAAGGATTGAACAGAGGACTTGTCCAACCGGCAATCGCCGTCAATCCCAAGGCCATCAGATCGAGCATATTAAACGACAGCGGCTCCGCGATTCCTGCTCCTTGGAATAGCCAGAACAAATACTGCATCGTCCCAGTGGTTGCCAATCCCCACACAACCACCAACGAAACCCATAGCGGAATGGCTGGCACTGCAGAAGACGCATTGGAAATCGAACGATGACGCAACTTGGAAAGCCCGTTGAGAACAATAAGTGACACCGCGGTGACACAGCTCACCAAACTCATTGTGATGGCAATCGACAACGCATTGATAAATGTCAAACCACCGCAAATCAAAAACGCTAGGGACAACAGCAAATATATTCGCCATACAGGTCGAGTAAGATGGGCGTACCCATAAACATAGGCCACCAACAAACACAGCCCCGAACCCCAAAACTTGGCACCCTGATCATCAGCCAGGCCCGGTCGCTCAAACCACACCGAACCACTCAAAAAATGATCGTAGAACCCAGCAGCAACGTAACCACTCGCCAAAATCGCGACGCCGCCCAACAAGACGCCTTGCCCCGCGAGAAAAAAGGCACGCCCAAATTGCCCGCGAGAAAACGCACCTTCGGGCTCAGAAAATAAACGTTCACTATGGATGCAAATCGCCCCCAACCCGACTAAGAACGTGGCGGTGGGCAAGATCGTATAAAAACGCCCCACACTTTCGTCAGCTAAAAACAGAAAACCCGTTAACACGATCCCCCCAACCAACGTGTAGACAAACGCTGAGTCTCGGAGTAATCGTGCGAGCGCTGCATACAAAACGCAACACACCACAGCCGGTATCCACAAATGACCACCTTGATCCAAGGTGATCAATCCCTGTGCATCGTAAAACCATAGATGCAAGGGCATGAACAGTGAACCCAGAAGCGTGATCGCCCTTCCGGAATGGGGATAGCGGCCCGAGCGAATCATCGCCACTCCCGCTCCCAACATTGCCGCATTGCCGATCCCCAATAACACTGCAACCAACCGAGGGTTCTGAAAAACGCCGACGGACCACAGCCAAACCACGACCCCTAACACCAACACGCCACCGCCACATAGCATCATTCGCTGCAAACTCTGCGGACTCAATAGTCGCTCGATCAACCCCTGCCGGCCGGAACCCGGCCCACCCTCTGCGACCTCGCCCAAATACGTTACCGGCTCTTCCCAAACTTCAGGTTTCTTGGATTCCGTCTGCATCTTTGTTCTCCCAGAACGAACATTGCTTCGAAAAATGGACACACTCCTCCTTGCTAGGCACACGACATGCCAGACCGAACCAAAAAAAACGAAAACCCATAAATCATTAAACAGAAAAGACTTAGAACCAACACCGACGGTCGGAATCACTAAAAAATGCGATGTCAACCATACACAAGATGCACACATAGCGAACTAAGTGTACATTTGATGTACAAGATCGCAGGAGAAAAATGGCAATGAAAGCAGCGGATTTAAGACAACTGGCGGCGATTTCTAAACTCGCCTATTGCAACCCTTTTTCTCCAAAACGATTTCGCTGGGAGCAAGAGATTTTGGGGGATTCGTTTTCTCCGGAAGAAGCCGTGGCCTGGAGTCGCCAAAACCACAACGCACCCAATGACCGACCTAACGTTGTGGCCCTGACCCGCCTCGCTGCGGAACTCGTTCAGCGTACCCAATCCTGGTTATCAACAACGCCCAATCCCGCGCAGGAAACGCTCCAACATTATTGGGATGCTGCGACCTACCTACTGCTCTACCGACACATCACCGTGCTGAACCCGGACGACCTGAACTGTGCCAGTCGCAAACATCGGAATCACATCAAGGGGATCTGGCAACGTTTTTTGATGGACTACCATCAACTGTTCAACCTCCCCAATCTGGAGAGAGTGAACCAACATTCTGCAGCCCACTTGTTCGCTTGTTTGTGCCAAGTCCACCGCGCATTCTTTGCGATTTTCAATCACATTCTCGGCAACTCCCTGCCGATCGCTCGATTGCGTGAAAAAGTCTGGGAGTCCCTGTTTACATGCGACCTGCATCGCTACTACCGCAGTTTATATAATCGCATGGGGGATCTCGTCAGTTTGATCACGGGTCCGTCGGGAACGGGCAAGGAATTGGTGGCCCGAGCGATTGGGTTATCACAGTACATACCTTTCGACGCCGAACTTCAAGACTTTACACCCGATGGGGACGGCGGCTTTTATGCTTTGAATCTTTCGGCGCTTTCGCCCATGCTGGTTGAATCGGAATTATTCGGGCATCGCCGAGGTTCTTTCACCGGGGCCATCTCGGACCGCGTAGGTTGGCTTGACGCCTGCGGTGCTCAAGGAGCCGTGTTTTTAGACGAAATTGGCGAGATCGAACTGAGCTTGCAAGTCAAATTATTGCGAGTGGTTCAGCAGCGAACGTTCTCGCGTTTGGGCGAATCCCAGGAACGGCGTTTCCGAGGCAAATTGATTGCCGCAACCAATCGTCTCCTCCTGGATGAAATTGCCTGCGGGCGATTTCGCCAAGACTTCTACTTTCGACTCTGTGCGGATCGAATTGAAACGCCCTCGTTGCGTGAGCAATTGGATGATCGCCCAGAGGATTTGTATGAACTTGTTTTGTCACTCTCCCGCAAAATGGCCGGGAACGATGCTCTGTCTTTTGCCTCCGAGGCGACCGATTGGATACAACAACACCTGGGGCGGGACTACCCCTGGCTGGGTAATATTCGTGAACTGGAACAATGCCTAAGTAGTATTTTGATTCGCCGCGAGTACATTCCGGCGTTGCCCGCCGTCATTCATTCCCCCGAGTCCGCTCGTTTACCCCACTGGATCCAAGACGCTTGGCAACGCAAACTGACGGCCGAAGAAATCTTGTGTCAATACAGCGACTGGGTGTATCAGGAAACGGGAAGCTACGAACAAACGGCCAAACGATTGCAATTGGACCGCCGCACAATCAAGGCCAAAGTTCAGACGGCCCAAGATCGTCGCCAAGCGAACCCTTTGTCGACCGAATCCTGAGACTTTGACCCTAATAAATGTCCGGAAATAAGTTCCTGAATTAGTCGCAACGCATTAGCGTCCGATTCACTTTCAAAACGGGTGCTCACGCACTCCCGCTTATTTAAAAAACGAGATCTTGTTACGAAACTGTTCCTCAGGAATGGTTCAGTAAGAACGTCTTGATTTACCCCGATACGGGTTATCACATATTAGCCGGTGGTTGAGTGCAGCGACACCACCGGAAAATTGTTGCCACCACCATTGCACCCTGAAGGAGTGCCAGCGACGTATTTGATTCGCCCTGGTCGCCTCTATTTCGGGGTACTGAAATCGAATAAAACGAAAATCGGACCGGTGATCTCGCTGGGCTCAAATGACCAGCAAAGCACTTCACTATCTTCGGCGCCGACAAACGAAACGCCGAAATTATTTTGGGACATATCCCTAGCGATCGGAATAGACCCGTGTGCTTTCTTCTTTGGTGATATTGATTTCTCTTCCGTCGGTTTGCAGATTCGCCGCGGCCCGATGTTCGCCGGCAGCCATGGCCGTGGCGACCACAATTAAACGGAGTTCCTCACCAGGGTTAATACTGGCAATCGGCTGAAACACGACCGCCTGTCCCCGAATTTCGGCCGGTATCCGACTGTCAACCGAATCGGGACGAATGCCGTTGTCGAGTTCCAACGCCAACCTCACATTGGTGGCCGGCTTCGTGCCTTGGTTGACGATCCGGACTTGATAGCGCGTATTCGCGCCGATTTCGATATGGTCATCCAGATCGTCGATTTCGAAATAGACGTCCACTAAATGTTCAATATTCAATGCCTGCTTGAACGAAGCCGTTTGATTTAAATCGGCCGTGGCTCGAAATTCAATCTCGTGTTGACCTGTTTCAACCGGCGTGGAGACTAATTCGACGTTAGCCGATTGTCCCGGCTTCAAATCAGCCAGACTCCAATAGACGGCATGGGAACCAGGGTCATACTGCCCTTGATTATTGGCAGAATTAAATTGAACTCCGCGCGGCAATCGAGCGATCAGATCGACATTGGTAGCCGCAGCTGTTCCGGAGTTACTGGCGGTAAATGTATGCGTGGCAGCCCGTTTGAGAAATCGCCGACTCGGTCCACTACTATTGGCCTCTAATTTCGGAGCGATGACTTCCATCTCGATTTTGTGTTCTGCCTCGATGTCTCCCTTTCCTTTTACGGCTACTAAATTCTGAAAACGCCCGGCTTCGACCGCTACCAAGTTCAAGTTGATCTCCCGCGATTGCCCTGGCGGAATATCACCGATCGGGTACTCGAGATCACGAAATTCATCATTGAACTTGAGTTGCAGTGGCACGGCTTCTTGCACCACCACATCTTTGGCGACGCCATCGCCCCGATTGTGGATGACGATTTTCAACGGCACGAGGTCGCCGACCAGGATGCGCGGAGGTCCCGAATGTTCGACGGCCAAAACAGGCCGAGTGACCCGCGTCCGCGAGGACGCCTGACTTGCAAATGTCACTTGCGCGACCGAACCTATTTCACCTGGTCGGTTCGGACGCAAATCCAGAGAGATTATTTTTTCTTCCCCGGGTGCCAAGTCCCCCAGCGACCACTGAATTTTTCCATCGGCTGACTTTTGGCTAGGTTCCGGAACGGAGGTCACCAAATCAGCTCCCGCGGGAATCTGATCAGACACATTCACGCCCGTAGCCAAAACACGACCCACGTTTTTTACGGCAATCTTGAACTTCGCAACTTGGCCCAATTGAATTTCATCCGGCGAAATCTTTTCGATCGCCAACGATGGCGTTTGCAGGCCCTCAAGTTTGGCATCTCCAGGTACGGGACGGGTCTGTGCTGCCGACGCTGCATTGACGGGCGGATTTTGGTTTCCTCCCAAGGCGGGTAGCTGCGTGAGGGGTGACCGCGCTGCGGGTTGCTGTGGGGACGGTGCGGTAGATGAGCCGAACCCTCCACTAGGCGAACGGGGATCTGGCGTTACAGGCCGTTCGGCAAATGGATTGGGAAGCGAGCTCGGTGGAGGTGCCGCCGCCGGTTGCTCCTCCCGGGCCGGCATTCCGCCTGGGGGAGATCCGAATCGAGTCCCGTTGTCCGCGGGTGGAGTCGATGAACCTCCCTGTCCCGTTACCGACGGCGGAACGGGCACGGCCGACGGATTAGAGTTTGTCGTTGGACTGGAAAACGCAGATCGTTCGTCAGTTGACGTAGCGGGAAGTTTGGGGAGCGACGGATTCGTCGTCGCGGTGGAAGGAGTAAAATCCGCTCCGGTGGTGTTCGTCTGCCCACTCGCAAATCCCTGGTCCGACGTCGGTGCGTTTGCTTGATTGGAGTTGATCGAGGCCGGGGAACGCAGATCGTTTCCCGGGAATCCCCCCCCCGGATTTTCCGCGGTAGCTTTGTTGTCTTGCGGCTTCAACCCCCCAATGGACAATGCCCCATTGCTGGAATTATCCGCTTTGGTTACTGGGGCGGCCGCCGAATCCGAATTGGTTTGCGGAGAGGCTGCGAAACCCATGGGTCCGGAATCAAATCTTGACGGACTGGCGACGGATGGACTCGCAGTCGCAAAGTCTCCCGAGGGTGGATTTTTTTGCGGTTCAAATGATTTGGACGGGAGCTCTTGGGAGTCAAACGAACGTGAGGGAGGCGTGCCAAACCCCTGCTCTTTTGATTGCTGATTAGCATCGTTAGGAGACGCCAACTGCTCGGGCTTTTCTATTGGCAATGACACCAACGGTTTCGGACCGGCCGACGGATCGGTCGGCGGGGGAGCAAACGCGGAATTGTCGGTCGAGTTCTCGGATCTCGTATCTTGATTCCCGCCACTGCGGCCGGTCGCAGTGGCTTGCGGTTGCAGCGTCGTAGCAACGAGACGACTTTTCTCCGTCGACCTCGCCGTTTCGTTGGGCAACGTCAAATTTTTATTTGGAGACAGAGAAAATTGCTGGGAGTTCGTGGGCTGAGGGCCATTCGCCTGCTGATCCCGGTTGCCGGCGTCAATCGCCGTTACTAGGGCGGCGGAGTCAACAAATTTAGACGGATCGGAGGCAGCCTGTTGAAGAGCCACGTGTTGATCAGAAGCTCCGTCGGCTGGGATGCTCTGCTCGGATGCTGTCGTGCCCGTCGTCTCGGATAATGCTTCGTCCGCAGCCGCTGCGACCTGACCGCGGTCCCCTTCAATCGCTTGACTTACAGCAAATGTCCCCAGCGCAACAAACAATCCAATCCCCAGCATACGCCCCCACAAACCGCGGCGCAGTCCTAACGACTTTGTTCCTCGTTCGTCTTCTACTTCATCCATGATCACTCGTTCCTTCGAGTCGTGTGGCGTGCCCGACAAAACCGCCGGCATTCCACCGTTAACTCCCGATCCTCAGGGTTTGTTCTTTTGTCGCAAAACGCGATTAAACTGCAAATTCCATCATGATTGCCTTTAGCCAGGCTGCCCTTCCGAATTTATGTCGAGGCCCGTAAATCGCGGATCGACATCATCTTATATCCCCCGGTTCGCACTCTTTTCCTAGAATCCATGCGACGTGGGCTCCCCAAACGAGAACTTTGGACCTCTAAAAATAACACAACAATCAAGTTGCCCCTAGTTCAAAAATACCGACTGATAGCAGAAAGTAACCCGACTGCCTGTTCGTTCCAGACAATAGACCTATTGATAGGTTTCCAGTGTCGTGTCCTTCCTTCACAACCAGTCCCTCGCGGAAATCTATTTTCGGGTGGTGTGTCAGGGTCGCGAGGTACGTTGGACGCACATGCTGTAACCGCCTATGGTCGGCTTAAGGCTGGCCAGCAATCCCAAAAAGCAGTTTTGAAAAAAAATGGGTGGGCTATTCAAAGCCTATCTGCGTTACGCCACAAACGAACGGCAAACAACCAAAGTTAACAACACAAGATCACCTGAGAAGGCCGCCAAGGTACCGTTCTTAAGGGGGTCCAACAGCGAGCTAAGTAATGGTACGGAAATAAGTGCCTGCTAATTTAAAAAACTGGATTTTGTAATGGGACTGATCCTCCGGAATTGTTCTGAAGGAACTTCTCGAATTACCCCGGTAGAGGGTTAGCAGCAATTAGCCAGTGGTTGAGCGCAGCGACACCACCGAAAGGTTGTTGCCACCGACATTGCACTAAGTAATTGTCCGGAATTAAGTTCCCGGATTAGCCGAAACGCGCTAGAGTCCGGTTCCCTGCAAAACCGGGTGCTAGTGCACTCCGGCTAATTTTAAAAACGGATTTTATTTCGGGACAATTCCTAAGTGAGAAATCCTGGCTTCCCCCGAGGTAAACTCGGAGGGGAGCGTACGTGGAGGAAAATGGTGATGGGGGCGTGCGCGCGGCACGTGTTAGTGAAAAATCCTGGCTTCCTCCGAGGTAAACTCGGAGGGGAGCATCAGTGCGCGTGACGCTGCGAAAGATTTCCGTGGGCGTCTGCGGTTAGTAATTTTCCGGAAATAAGTTCCTGCCAATTTAAAAAATTGGATTTTGCAATGGAACTGATCCTCCGGAATTGTTCTGAAAGAAATTCTCGAATTACCCCGATAGGGGTTATCAGCTATTAGCCGGTGGTTGAGCGCAGCGACACCACCGGAAGGGTTATCGACACCGAATTTGCACCCTGAAGGGGTGCCAGCGACGTTATTGATTCGCCCTGCTCGCCTCTATATCGGGGTGCTGAAAAAAGAACACGAAATCGGACCGGTGATCTCGCTGGGCTTACTAGACCAGCATAAGCCTTCTATACCTTCGGCGCCGGCAAACCAAACTCGGAATTAGTGTGGACAATGTGGATAGCACAGACTGAGGGATGGCACAATCTGATGCAACGACCGTTTGCCGGTTGTTGAATATTGTCCGTTTCTCTTTCCAGGAACCCGACGTCCGAGTTGCACTTCCATTCAGCCCATCGTCGGCATCGGATCGCATGAACAGGCATCTGCTTTTAAAAAACTTCAGCCGCAACTCCGATTCGTAAGCATTTTTCGCAGGATTTTCCTGACCGCTAACTTTTCCAATACTTTTTTCTTGCCAACGCTCTTTTCGTGAGTCTTGGATGATATTAGACTTTTTATCTCGACCGCCGCGTCTGGTTTTTTTATTTCCACATTGAAAACGGAGCCCTTCGCATGTCCATTCCCACTACGTCACCATCAGGTGTACCACAAGATCAAATGAATTTGTCGCGCGGTGTTGGATCCCGGCCAGGTTACGTTACTGTCATTGGCGTTAGCTATATTATCCTGGGGGCTCTGGGCTTGATCTATTCCGGTCTGAGTATTGCTGGAAGCGGGATGGTTTTATTGAATCAAGGCGACTCTGGCTTTGGTCAAGCGATGACGGTTGCAGGTCCCGTTAATTTTCCGCATGTCATGACCAATATAGGTTTGAATTTGTTAGGTTTTTTCTTGAGCGGGGCAACGTTAGTATATTCTATGTTTCTGTTACAAGACAAAGAGACCGGACGGGCGACACTTGTTGCCCTTTCAATTTTCTCCGCCTTGTTTGTGTTAATTCGCTTGGTCGCCAATGTTGCACTGACGATTTTTAGCCCACTTCAAGCGACAGGAGGAATGGACCCTGACCTGTTCCTTGCGTCACAGTTCATTGGCATGGGTATTGCGGCACTTGTATCATTAGCATTTGCTGGGTTTTATTTTTATAACAGCAAATATTTGCAGAAGGATTTTGTTGTAAATTTCTTCAATCGCAGCACTCATTAGTCGTCTCAAAAAATTTTAAGCCTGGGCCTGCACAGAAAAGGACAATTGAGTTAAGGACAAGGAAGTCAAGAACAGTTTTGTCATGAAAAAATTCGGTTCGCATCGAAATTGATTCGTTTGATCCAACCGGCGCAAATGATTGAATTGGGTTTTCGCGGAACCAATCGCGCGAGAATACCGCTCAGCTGAGCACGAGCGCGAAATCGGAGGGACGGTTTGGAAGATAAATAAACCGTAAAGACGAGCCGGAAACATGATACTAGGCAATCGGCCCGACGCTACTGGGTTCGGCTTAGGCAGGGAACCCGAGGGATGAGACCAAACACCACCTGACAGGCAACCATCAGACAAAAACCCGCTACCCAGTTAATTCCAGGTAGCGGGGTGTTTGTTATCCTGCAAAAGAGATTTGGTTCGGCAACCAAATCCTCTCACACAAATGTGTGACTGTGGATTTTCCAAAGCTCGTCTGAACTTCGAAACCGAACCTCCGCTCGCCCGGTAGCTCGACACTCGATCAAACCACCGACAACGTTTTTCTCTTCTCCGAGTGTTGAAACTTCCCGCACCACGTGAGGCGCTCTACCCTCGGTGACTCGGCGCTGCTGAGCCCACAATCCGTTAGCAATCAAAGTACATGCAGAACTCGTAAGGTGTCGGACGCAAACGCATCGGATCGACCTCCTTGATTCGCTTGTATTTAATCCACATATCAACAACGTCTTTCGTAAACACATCGCCGCGGAGCAAAAATTCATGGTCCGCTTCCAAACAGTCGAGAGCGGCATCCAGCGAGGCGGGCGTTTTGTCAACCAACGCGGCTTCTTCCGGTGGAAGATCATAAATGTCTTTATCCAACGGACTGCCCGGATCAATCTTGTTTTGAATCCCGTCCAATGCCGCCATCATCAATGCCGAGAACGCCAAATAAGGATTGCAGCTCGGATCGGGGCAACGGAATTCAATCCGTTTTGATTTTGGACTGTTGCTGTACATCGGAATTCGACA
>JBGSIY010000891.1:0-5411 GCA_041742275.1 Pirellulaceae bacterium
GCCATGCAACCAAGCGACATCGATTTCGTTGTCGAAGTGACCGATATTGCAAACGATGGCGTCGTTGGGCATCTTGTCCATATGGGCACCCATGATGACATCGACGTTGCCAGTTGTGGTAACAAAAATGTTCCCCATCGAACAGGCTTCTTCCATCGTGATGACTTGGAAACCTTCCATCACGGCTTGCAATGCGTTGATGGGGTCAATTTCCGTGACGATCACGCGACCACCATATCGTTGCATGGAATGAGCACACCCCTTGCCCACATCACCATAACCGCAAATCACCACAACTTTACCGGCAATCATCACGTCCGTGGCGCGTTTGATGCCATCGGCCAGCGACTCACGACAACCATACAAATTATCGAATTTGCTTTTCGTCACCGAGTCATTGACGTTGATTGCGGGAATTTTCAGTTCCCCTTTTTTCACCATTTGGTACAGACGGTGAACTCCCGTTGTGGTTTCTTCCGACAGCCCGCGGATGCCGTCCAACAACTCTGGGAATTTGTCGTGGACCATCATTGTCAAGTCGCCACCATCGTCCAAAATCATGTTCAGCGGTTGACCGCTGGGGAAGATAATGGTTTGCTCGATACACCAGTTGAATTCCTCTTCGCTCATGCCTTTCCAAGCATAAACGGGAACACCGGTTGCGGCAATCGCGGCGGCAGCGTGGTCTTGAGTGGAGAAAATATTGCAGCTGCTCCAGGTGACTTCCGCGCCCAACTCCACGAGCGTTTCAATCAGAACGGCGGTTTGAATGGTCATATGAAGGCAGCCGGCAATGCGAGCGCCCTTCAATGGTTTTTCGTTCTTGTATTTCTTCCGCAATGCCATGAGACCAGGCATTTCATTTTCCGCCAGAACGATTTCTCGGCGTCCCCATTCGGCCAATGAAATGTCTTTTACTTTGTACGGCAATCGATCGGTTGCAACTTCAGCCACGCTTAATTCTCCTCAGACTTTAATATTCTCAGACAAGCTGATCATTTTTGAATGCCTCGGGGTGTGAACGATTCGTCACCCGGGCTTGGGCAAGATGCCCTCCATGGTACCTTCAACCGCTACCTGGATTCAACCGCTAACAGCTAAAACTCGGCAAAAACAATGGCAAATTGTCGCAGCAATGGGTCCAAAATCACCTCAAACTCATTCCAAGGCATTTTCAGTTGGTTTCATGTATTCCGGGACCCGAGAATTTCGGTACTCGACAGCAACAGCCGGAAGCAAAAAAACAAAGGCCAAAATTGAGACCCAAATAATTAAGGCTCCACAAATCCCCATCGCTTTCGAAACAAAGGTCCGCTCGTCGATCTGCCGCGTATCGATCACATTCGAAGCAAACAACAGACCAAATCCGCACCAAAACAGAAGGCAACAAACGACAATCGCACCACCAAAGACAGGTGCAATTCGCCACAGAGCCAGCGAAATCGCAAATGTGGCAGTGCCGGTCAGCAAGGTTTTTATGCTGAAGCGTTGCGTTTGCACTGGAAGCGATGCCATCCGGTTCTTTCAAAAGGTTAACTAAATACTATAAGTCCCGTTCTCACGCGTCATCCTGGGCTCGTCGAACCACGTGCCCCTCAACTACCGACGCGTCACCACGGCGATGTGTTTCGGCAAGTTGCTGCTGCTCGTAGGCCCGGAGCATTCGCAGACGTATCAGTTCGGATGACGATGCGACATAAACGATTAACCCAATCAATACCCAACTGAATTGCATGCGCGTTAGCCCCACAAACATGAAGATCACGGCGGCAATCCTAGCGATATTAACGGCATATCGAGTCGCGTCTTCGTAATTAAAGTAAACCGCCAACATCGCTCTGAGGATGCGGCCACCATCCATCGGGAATGCCGGGAGTAAATTGAATCCAAAGAGCATCACGTTGACAATCAATAGAGTCCACAACGTGGGGAGTTGTTGGGCAAGAATCGTGGACCACCGCAATGCTCCAGCCAAATACAAAACCAAAAAAATACCGGCCAAGACCAAATTGACTAACGGCCCTGCAATTGCGATCACCATTTCTTTATAGGGCTCGCGAGGCATTGACTTCAACATGGCCAACCCTCCAATGGGAGTCAGCACGATTTCTTTGGTGCCGATCCCAAACCATCGTGCGGCCAGTGCATGTCCGTACTCATGCAAGAGCACAAACAAAAAAATGCAAAATAAAATCATTTGCATCCAGCCCATGTTCCACCACCATTGGGCCGTACCCCCTGCATTGTCAGTTCCCCAACGAGAAAACAAAACATAGAGGGGCGCTAAGACAAAAGTCCAATGGAGGACTACATCGACTTGGAAAAAACGCCCGATGCGCATGATTACTTTCTGTACAAAACGACGGAACGCCACCATCTTAGCCCAAATCGGCCCCCAAAAAAGGCCTCCGCTCTCACCACTGCAAAACACTTGTTTCCCGATATATTCCATTTAATCCCACTGGAGGCATCAAGGCTGAATCGATTGCGAGGATCTTGCAACCGCGCGCGAAAGGTTTTCCCTTTATTGAATTGTCCCAATGTTTCTGACACTCGGCCGAGTAGTTATGATGGGTTGGATTAGCATTTCGTCCGCTTCATATTGAACGCTTTATTTTCTGCAGGCTTGTTGAACGACGTCGCTTGATTCCGTTTTTTATTTTTTCTGCCAAATTCAGGAGTGATGTCCCCGTGCGGCGAATCTACCTTGATTTCAACGCAACAACTCCCGTAGCCCCCAGTGTTTTTGAGGCTATGGAACCGTTTTTGCATTCATTTTATGGAAATCCTTCCAGCAGTCATTGGATGGGCCGCGCTGCCGCCGAAGGTTTGGCCGACGCTCGTGGTCATTTGGCTAACTTGTTGGGTTGCGACGCCGAGGAAGTGGTCTTCACCAGCGGGGGTACTGAATCCAATAATCTAGCGATCAAAGGTGTCATGTTTCGGGAAGCGCCTACCGCCGGCGGACACTTGGTGATCAGCGGTTTTGAACATCCAGCCGTTTACCAACCAGCTAAATTTTTGCAGCAAATGGGATATCGTTTAACGGTTGTCCCGGTGGATAGCGATGGCATCGTCCAACCTCAAGCCGTTGAGCGGGCTCTGACCAAAAAAACCCGATTGGTCAGCATCATGCACGCCAACAACGAAAATGGTACGATTCAGCCCATCCGTGAGATCGCCGAGATCTGCCATAGTCGCTCCATCTTGTTCCATACCGATGCGTCCCAAAGCACGGGAAAGATCCCGACGCTGGTCAGTCAATTAGACGTCGACCTGCTCAGCGTGGCGGCCCATAAACTTTATGGCCCCAAGGGCGTGGGGGCTTTGTTTGTTCGCGAGGGCCTCGATCTAGTTCCAGTCAATCATGGCGGGGATCAAGAGTCAGGTTATCGAGGGGGAACAGAAAACACTGCCGGGATTGTTGGGTTGGGACATGCGGCCATGTTGGCGTACAAGGCCCTGGATGAAGCGTCCAATCGCATGGCGTTCCTCCGCGATGATCTTTTGGCTCGGTTGCAACGGGCGATCGGCAACGAACTTCGGGTCAATGGTTATCGAGCGCCGCGACTCCCCAATACGCTCAGCGTGATCTTTCCCCGGGTCAGTGGCCAAGCCATGTTGCAACGACTCCCACAACTCTGCGCTTCGACCGGGTCCGCGTGCCATAGCGACGACACCGCCATGAGTCATACCTTGAGTGCGATTGGTCTCACGGCGCAACAGGCCAACGGGACGCTCCGTCTCAGTTTAGGCTGGTACACCTCGCAAGAAGACATTGAGACGGTTGCCGAATGGTTGATCGACGCCTGGGAAGTCCTGTCGTCCCCAGAATAATGGCCCATCAAACGACAATGAGACAACCGTTGGCCAAATAAATCAATCGAGCAAACGCCCCCATCACGCGCCGGCAAGCGACATTTCATTTTATATTTCCACCATTGCATGCTAGCGACCCTCCGCCACGCGTTTCATATTGTTCCCGCTCGTCGAATCCGTTAGCCTGCCGTAGTTCACAACCGGCTGAGGGCTTTCCTGGCGGAGACAGGGTTGTCTGTCCGAGCCTTCTTGGTTGCGAATGCAATTTGTAACGGTTCACGACTCGTATAAATCGTCGCGAAATATTCAACGTTTCCTCACTTACTGGCGGTCGCACTCGGAATCGCAGGCGAACGTGAAAAACGCTCGAACTGGCTTCCAGATTTCGGCCTCAGATGTCCGCCAAAGTGAGAGGGAGCGCCGAATCAAACGGGGCAGATGAGGGCACGTGAAACGACTACGAATATTTATTGCCCCCAAGCTCGTCGCGGAAGGAACCGCGCGTATTTTCAAAAGGCTATAAAACCGGTGACTCACAGCCCCTCGACTCAGCGTCAACATTGCCGTCTCGATATTGTTGTACCCTTGTACAACGAACAAGAGGTGATTCGGCAACTGCATACGCGCCTCATTTCCACTGCCCAGCGGCTCCCCGTCGATTACCGTGTGATTTACGTTGACGATGGCAGCCAAGACCGCACGATCGAAAAACTAATTGGGGCAATGACGACCGATGAAAACGTGGAACTGATTCGCCTGTCACGCAACTTCGGCCAATCGGCTGCGATTCAAGCGGGCCTAGCAGCTTGCGATGGCGATTGTGTGGTCGTGATGGATGGCGACCTTCAAGATCCTCCCGAGTTGATCGCCGAACTGATTGGCCGCTGGATGATGGGATTTGAAGTCGTGATTGCGCGGCGAACCGATCGAGACGAAGAAAGCTGGCTGCGGAAAATGGGATTCGTAGCATTTCACAAACTATTTGGTTGGTTCAGTGACCACCCCATTCCCACCAACTGCGGAACTTTTTGCCTGCTAGATGGCGCGGCAGCGCGCGCGATTGGTGAACTACCCGAATCGCATCGTTTTTTTCCAGGACTTCGTTCTTGGGTTGGTTTCGAACAGGGATTCGTCGACTACGCGCGACCTCGCCGCGCGGCGGGGACTCCCAAACAGACATTTTCTCGATTGCTGCGTTACGCGGCGGACGGCGTCTTCAGTTTCTCAACGAAACCCGCTCGCATTTTGACTTGGCTAGGATTGCTTCAATTGATCGGCGGCACTTCGGCAACGATCGGATTGGTAATCTATCAACTCGTTTCTCAAAATGGACTCGGCATCGACTGGCCCTTGGGGCTATCGATCATCGCTGTGTTGGGCGGGGTGCAGTTGTTGGGCCTGGGGTTGTTGGCCCATTTGGGATTTCGAATTTACGATCAAGTCAAATCCCGGCCTCGCTATGTCGTGCAAAACCAAGCGACCCTCGGCCTCAGGCATGACAAACAACCCGAGGCAGCTGAACACAGCCCGAGCGAACAAGCGGACGCCGCCAATGTCTCCCGAACGGCTCCCGAACCGGGCTCAAAATCCGA
>JBGSIY010000892.1:0-1933 GCA_041742275.1 Pirellulaceae bacterium
AGGAAGACGCAATCGACCAACGGGGTCAAATTGACGGCGGCGGCTGCGTTGGATTTTTTGAGCTGAACGGCCATGGAGGATTCCTAACAAATTCATCCTGATGCATGATTAACGTGAACGCCCTCGCGGAACCATCCGATCCGATCGCGGTGGGGGCAATGGATCCAGGCTATGGGAGGGGCCGGATGATGTTGGAACGACGCTGGGTTCTGGCTCGTTGCGATCGAAAACGGCTTCCGATTCGAAATTTGCTGGGGAGTCGGTAAACCGCAATTGTCCTTCATAACGCTCGAGTTGCGGCAACAAACTCAAAACCATATTGGAAATTTGATTCATCATGGTGACGATTCGATTCTCAAAAAAGTGAGCTAAAACGGTGGCGGGGATCGCAATTAATAAACCGCAAATCGTTGTGACCAACGCAATGTAAATCCCATTTGATAGTGCTTCCGCTCGATTTTGGCCGACATCCAATTGAGTTGTATCGTAAAAGGCTTGCGTGATTCCCCAAACGGTTCCCAGCAGTCCGAGCAACGGCGCCACCGCGGCGATCAGTGTCAACCAACTGACCGTTTGTTGCATTTCAATCGCCTTCCGCTGGGCAATTTCATGCAACGTATTTTCCAGTTCCATATGAGGTCGGCCGACTTTGACCAGCACACTGCGAAATACATCCGCTGCGACGGAGGGAACATTTTGGCAAATGCGATAGGCTTCGCGCGGGTCCAACCCCCCCGGCATGTCGCTGAGTTGTCCTAGGCGGCGAATCAGTTTTTCGGGCAATATCAAATGGCGACGCAGGGCTAGACTTCGTTCGATTGTCAGCGCTGCCACCATCAGGCTCAGAACGGTTAACGGCAACATGAACCATCCGCCTTGCAAAAGCAAATTCAACAAGTTCATACTGGGCCTGGCCTGCACTTGCGATGGATTGCCATTCTCATTCGCGATGACCGAGGGTGGCACGGGTTCGGTAGACGGCGAACTGGTTGAGTTGGCGGTGTCTTGTTGAATTCCGTTTGCATATCCCCAGCCAAAGGCGTTCACATTAGTGCAGAGTGTAAGTCCGAACAGGCACGCTAGTGCCACCGCGAATCGCCAACAGCCAAATGAGCGGAAATGCTGTTTCTCCTGCGTGATGGTCGAGAAGTTGTTGCGTTCTACGGCTCTATCAACCGTAGTACTAGCGGTGGTCTGGATGTGTGGGGGCAACCCTCCTACGATTCGGTGTCGATTTATATTCACTCAATATCCCCCAAAAAACTTAGCAATTGCCGCGGCTTGCTTGAAATAGCAAACGAAATTGGACAACGCTGTTGCAGCGCGCCGATGCAACACCCGTTGTTCTGCCGAATAGCGATTCCGCTGATCATTCAAATGATTCACGTCGTTTAATTCAGTTCCCCCAACGCCTTTTTGACGGTCGCGATTTGCCGTTGGGCGTCGTTGACCAGTTTGTCTTGGGGGAATTTCTGAATCAGTTCTTGGAAATCTTGCAGGGACTCGTTCAACAGATGTCGCTGCAGTTGTGAGTCGGCAGTCTCCGTCACCGCTTGGGCGTATTTACACCGCCCGATTTCATACGTTGCCAAGGCTTGCCAAGGGTCGATTTCGGGGTCTTGTTCATCACCGCCGTAGCCGTTTTGAGCCAAGCTGAATTCCAAGATCGCCGATTCGTATTTTTTTTCGGCAAACAGAGCTGAGGCGTAGAGGCAGCGGGCGTGAATCCCGGTCTTCCCTCGATCTGCGGCTGCGATCAGCCAGGATTGTTTGGCGAGTTCTCTCTCCTTGAGACCTTCTGCAGCCAAACCCAGTTCGAGATGAGCGTCCAGGACAAGTAGCGGATCGGCTTCCTTGTCTTCAGTCAGCGCCTGAGCGAATTTTTTCGCTTCGTCATATTGCTTGACTTTGTTCGCACTTTGAGCGGCGTGGA
>JBGSIY010000893.1:0-3033 GCA_041742275.1 Pirellulaceae bacterium
CTGGCAGCGCTCGATGAAAGTGGTTTGGCAGAAAATACTATCATCGTTGTCTGGAGTGATCACGGTTGGCACTTGGGCGAAAAACAGATTACCGGCAAGAACAGTTTGTGGGATGACGCTACACGAGTCCCCTTGATTTTCGCTGGGCCGGGCGTCGAAGCGGGCCAGCGATGCACACAACCGGCTGAGTTGTTGGATATCTACCCGACGTTGATTGAGTTATGTGGTCTGGTAAATCGCGATGACTTGGAAGGTCTCAGCCTGGTACCGCAATTACGATCGAGTGGAGCTATCCGTGAGAGGCCAGCGATCACCAGCCATAACCAAGGGAACCATGGGATTCGCAGCGAGCGTTGGAGATACATTCGCTATGCCGATGGAAGTGAAGAACTCTATGACCATGAGGCAGATCCCCATGAATGGACGAATTTATTGGCGGGACCCTCTCATGGCACGCGGCCGGATTTAGCCGCTGTCGTTGCCTCTCATCGGCGATGGCTGCCCGCCGTCGATAACCCACCTGCGCCGGGGAGTGCCCATCGGATATTGACCTACAATCCCACCACCGACGAAGCAATTTGGGAAGGTAAAATCATTCGCCGCTCTGACCCCATTCCCAAATAGTCGCGAGTTCCAAATAGTGACGCCAAGGCGATGGAGGCATCCAGCTGAATTGGAGAATTGCCGCGGTGTTGCTCGGTGAAGTTCGTTCGGAAGGAGTCGCGGGTCCTAATCACGAGGAGGTTGCCAACGCGTTTGGCCCCCATGCTGAATATGAAGACGTAACGCGGCGGTTAACTCGTTGACTTTATCGAGCCGCTGATCAGCCAAATTTGTCTGTTCTCGCGGATCATCTTTGAGGTTGTAGAGTTCGAACGGGGCGAAGGGATGGTTTTGCAACAGTTTCCACTCGTTACGTATGAGTGCTTCATAACTTTTTCCGCCGTACGTGCGTCCACCTTCTCGCCGCACAAAATACAAGTCGCGAGCCTGATTGATGGCTCCACCTGAAAACAGGGGGACGAGACTCACGGCATCGAGGTCGGCCGCAGGTGACCCGCCGGCCAACTCGATAAACGTTGGGAACAGGTCGAAATTCAACCCCGCATAATCGCATCGCGACCCGGGGGTGATTCGACCAGGCCATCGAACCATAAACGGTACGCGCAGACCGCCGTCGTAATGACTTTGTTTTCCATCGCGCCAGGGGGCGTTGCTTTGGGCATGCGGCAGTGAACCGCCGTTATCGCTCGTGAACACGACCACCGTATTGCGATCCAACCCTGTTTCACGCAGCGTCTCCAGCACTTGGCCAATGCCCGCATCGAGATGCTCGACAAAGGCGACGTTCCGCGACCGACTTTCGGAAAGTTCGGGAGCCCGCTGCCGGACTTGATCCAGCCACGTTTGAGGGGGAGAAATCGGGAAATGAGGCGCGTTGTAGGCGAGGAACAGAAAGAACGGCTTCTCAGGCGTTTGGGCCCGATCTCGCAGGTAGTCGCTTGCCCAATCCGAAAATAAATCGGTAGCATGCCCAACGGGTTCAATCACTTCGGCATTGCGACGCATATAGTTTTTGCCATGCCTCAAATGGGTTGTGTAGTCGTCCATCATGTCGCCGAGGAAGCCATGAAAAAATGCAAAGCCGCGTTCGTTGGGCGTGTTCGGAGCCGCCAATCCTAAATGCCATTTACCGATCAATGCCGTGTGGTAACCCAAATTCTGGAGTTCGTCCGCCAATGTCGACGTCTCGGGATTAAAGTATCCCCATGAATCCTCTGGGGCCGTCCGAATGACGCCGGGCACACCGACGCGATCGGCGTATCGTCCGGTCAAAAGAGCAGCGCGTGATGGAGAACAAACCGTGCAATTGGCTCGCATGGATGTGAACACCATCCCCTCGGCTCCAATGCGATCGATATGAGGAGTCCGCAGGTCCGAGGCTCCGTAAGTGGAAACATCACCGTACCCTTGATCATCCGTCAAAATGACCAAAAAGTTAGGAGGGCCGTCAGCATTCGCGGACAAGGTTAAAAAGAGTTGGGCCACCGCAGGACTCAGCAGTAAGAAAAGAGAAGCCAGCCTCCAACGGCTTGTCGTTCGATTTCCAGACTGGATGTTCACAGTTCACTACCTTCGAAAAAAAGTGACAGACCACGGGGATTTAATCCCGCGCCAACAATTGGCCGCTCCGGCAATGACCGAGGCATCCCCGATTCTCTGCATGATTCGGATAAAATGATTTTACCACCTGGCACTTGAAAAGGGGGTCGCAAAAGCCAAGAGCGATTGAACTTTATCCCTCTCCAATCCCTTCGCGCAAGTGAAGGAAGGGTGCCATAGCCGAGACGCACTCGTTTTCGCGTTCATAAATATCTGACTCCTTTCCTATTACTTGGGTAGGGAAGTAGCTATCGACGCTAGTCGTCGCCCAGGTGAAAAAAAACTAGAATAGTACCTTTAGAATCCATCTTTCGAGATATTGAAGATGGTTGCTGAGTGGTCATGGTGCATTTAAAAAACAATTTCGAGACTTGACCTGCGGATTGATAGTTTGAGACCGCGAACAACGGAGCAAGGAGCATTTGAACAGGCGGGCAGTGATGTTGCCGAAGGGCAAGGCCTTATTGGCCGAATGGAAAAACCTGAGTATTAATTTGTTATCCGTGATTTCTAGTAATTCATCAATGGGAGAACTTATCTGACATGGTTAGGCGAGCATTAGACGTTGTGACATATTCTTGGTGGATAGCGGCCATATTCGGTTTTGCTTGCCATGCGGGGCACCTGCACGGACAAGGACGCCCGAATGTGTTGTTGATTTGCATTGATGACTTGCGCCCTGAGCTGCAATGTTTCGGCGCGGACTATATTCATTCGCCGCACATAGATCGCTTGGCCGCAGAGGGATTGAGATTTTCGAGGCATTACGTGCAGGCCCCAACATGCGGTGCATCGCGGTATGCTTTGTTAACGGGTTGTTATGGTGGACGGGGAAACGACGCTCTTTTTCAACGAGCCAAACGATGGAAG
>JBGSIY010000894.1:0-3740 GCA_041742275.1 Pirellulaceae bacterium
CCAGGTTGCCGTTTGATTTATCAAGGGACGCGAGTTGTCTCGAAACGAACTGTTTGATACTCGACCCTTTTGTGTTTGCGTTCGGGCACCATTTTGGTCAAGACGTAATTGACGGTCTGTTCCCTCCTTTCGGGAACTAGGCGGGCAACCGTGTACGATCTCTTCTCACCCGTCGCAGGGTCAATGTTTGTGTGTTTCTCACGAACGACGGTCATCACTGCGTAAGAGACGGTTGTCGTTCGAGTTTCGCGAACGGGTCGCCTTACCGTGTACGCAATTTCTACTGACTGCGTCTCCCTGATCGGTCTTTTTATCGTGTAGGTATCAGCGGAAGCGTTGTCCTGTGGGGACGCCACCAGGGTCGCGATCTCAGTGTGGGAATCGTTCCGCGCGAAGGACACCAAAAGCACAGCAAATGCTAGCACTGCAGTTATAGCTGTTGCCGCAAAAAGTTTGGATTTCACTGATGCACTCCATAAATCGCGTTTCACTTGGTTGATCGCCTTACCATTTTATCGGTGGTGAATGCCCCCAAGATTTTGTATTGTTTGTTTCGCGGCCGAAAAGCTGGGGAACTTTCTGCCAGAACGCTGGCGATCATGCGGTCTCCGCCAAAAAACTATGATTCGAAACTGCGGCCGACCAGCGACTAATGTCCATCGCTTTGTTCGCCCCCTATTTGGTTGAGTACGGAACGTATGAAATCGTTGACCGCCGAGGGATGCGTCAGTGAAATCACATGTCCGCCACCCTGAATGATTGCGTCCGGTCGAGTATACCGTATCGGCAAAACGAAGTCGCAGTGACCGTGTACTTGAAACACTGGGCAGTCCAAAACCGGAGGGACGTTCCAGTCAAGAATTCGGGCAATTGACCATTTAAAAATAGCCGGATCGGCACCGCGAAATTGTCTGGCGAGTCCGCAAAAATGTGGAAACCAGCGTCGTGCAAGTCGTGACGTGATCGGTACACAGCACAGCTGGAGGAATCGAACAGGGAGCAGGGGAACGAATGGTTTCAATGGTCGACAGATCCGTCCAAAACAAGCCAGATGTTGCGATCCGAGGTTAGGAGCAATTTTGGTAAGAAGATGAGAGGGTAAGAAAATTGATTTTCCTGATCTTCTTACCCTCATTTTCTTACCAACCTGAATTCGGTGCAAGGCATGATCAAATTGTTGGGTTAAATTCGTTTCCAGGAGGCATGACTTACAAACTATCGTTTGCTGAAATCAACAACGACGCAAACCAACGTAGCAAACCAAAACAAGCCAGATGTTGTGATCCGAGGTTAGGAGGAATTTTGGTAAGAAGATGAAAGGGTAAGAAGATTGATTTTCCTGATCTTCTTACCCTCATTTTCTTACCAACCTGAATTCGGTTTAAGCTATGATCAAATTGTTGGGCAAAATTCGTTTCCAGGAGGCTGGGCTAACAAAATCATCGCTTGCTGAAATCAACAACGACGCAAACCAGAGCAGGCCTAAATATGCCGAACTGAGGTTAGCAAAGTTGCACTCGTTGTTTTTGCAAAGATGGTTTCGAGTAGTTGAGGCTAATGCGGAAACTAGCCACCAAACAGACAAATAGCCCAAACTCGTACTATGTTAACTCTTCTCTTCATGATGCCAAATGTTCAAGTGATTTCTGGCGATGGACGTCCCTGGACGATATGAGATCATTGAACATTAAGTTCTTTCAATTTGACAATGCATGGGATTTCCATCTCCTCCGCTACAATTCGTTGAATATCCCTTCGGAGACTTTTTTGGTTGGTGCTGCCCGCTAAATCATCGGTTGTTTTTCGAGCAACCAACTCGTTAATTCTCAACTGGACTTTCTCCGCCTGAGTATTCATTATTTCGGTCGCGTAATCCTTGTCTTTTGGATCAACCAAAATGCTCATTACAATTTTGCAGTGTCGTTGTTTCGGTTTATTCGCAAGTTTGGAGACGGTGTCAGGAAAGGGCAACGCGACAACCATTGGGGTCGCATTTTCGGATTCATCAAGCCTACGTTTCAGTGTTTCAATCTCAGTTCGCAGATGATCCATCTGAGTTAGTAAAGCAGCAATCTTGTCATCGTTCTTTTGTTCAACGGTGTTTTCCGACGACTGCGCAGAAATCGAATGGGGGAAAGACATGACACAGAATACGAATAGACATGCTGAGAAAATGTTTCGACTCATTTTGGACTCCTGCTGTTGTGAAGAATTGACCGTTTGATGTTAGTCAAATGTCCGATACGCTATCCATCCCAAAACAACTACGCTAGCGAATTTTGGAGCCTACGACGACACGTATACGACGACCGAGTGCGAGCGGTCGAATCTTGCAAGTCCAAATCGGCCGATCGAGCCCCTCGCATCAATCGTTTTGGTCGTGCCTTTTACCCTTCTCGGAGTATCTACTGATATCTCCTTCTCAGCATCATCCGAATTTTTTTTCCGTTCGCTCTGCGAAAGTAGCGTTTTTTTGTTCATTCGCTGAGCTCAAGCCCTCATTTATTTGCCGAACGATCATCAGCATCGCTGTATTCGTAGTCGAACGATTCCGCCGGTAGTGGATCAGTTCTTTGGGCCAATCGAGTCAACATCGATACGATCCGTTTTTAAATGGGCTTTCCGATCTGATTCAGCACGAAACCAATCGGTTAGGGCGACGGAAGATTTGCGTGATGAACGTCGAGGTAGGGCGGCCGACACACGGAGAGTGCCTGCTACGGTAGCAGGCACTCTCCAAGTGCCGTTCGCAGAGCAGTTCACAACCATGGGTCGGGCGGCCACACGCCCGGGCGCCGTCGAGCGATTTCGAAATTCAACATGAAGAGGATATGTGAGCGATCGAGAGTCGAAATCAGTCGAGTCATTCGTGGTTGCAATTTGGTGACGCTGCCGGCACCACCGACCTAACCCCAGACGAAAAACCCACGGACATCGGCCTAGACTTGGCCATCAAAGCCTTCAGCTTCGAAATCGGAGCATGACGTTGGAGTACAGGCTTTATTCGTACGAAACGGAATTCCACTTGGTCGAATCCGACGCCTCGATGTTGTTCGCCGGAGTCTATCACGGTACCACCGACTGACGGATCCTCTTCAATCCCGGGTCGCCGATCAAGGGGTACAACATCACCGAGACGCCGCTCCGCGAATGGCAAATGGTCTACGCCTGGCCCTGCTCCATCGGATGGCTGTTGACTCCGGTCATGAGTTGTTCAGCCGGCTACATCGCCCATTGCAAAGTTGGGAAGGCAGTCTGCGGCAGGAATTCCAACGTCTACAACGCCGGCGGCGACGGCCTCAATCCGTGGAATCAAATCAATTTCAACTTCAGTTACTCTGGCGGAATCCCTGGCCCCAACGACACCTACTATGAGTTTTGGCCCTTTGGCGGTTGGGGACGCATTGGCCAACTGTTCGAGATCGTTCTTCGGACGCCCGGTCAGTACGACATTTCCTTTGACGCCGATCTCATGACCGCCAATCGCAGCGTGGGCGTGACGATCAGCGTCAGGCGTGAGGACAACGGGGCAGGGATCAATAGCGATGACGGATTCGTAATGACTTCGCAAGCCGAAACCGGAACGCACGGCACAGGCCACTTATCCGGTGTGAAGCGAACGACCGTCATCGGGACGTACCAGCGTTACGTCGTCCGCGTCTACGCGGCCAACCTGAGGACCCTGGGCACGTTTGCTTTTTCGAACGTCCAACTGCGAATCGTCAAATGTTCCTCGGGGG
>JBGSIY010000895.1:0-3054 GCA_041742275.1 Pirellulaceae bacterium
ATAGTCGGCACCATGGGTTTCGCAGGCATAAAAACTCAGGCCCCAAGCGATGGCATAGGCCCGCATAGGATCGGCCTGAAACAGGTCGTCACTCGCCAATAGTTCTTGCAATTGCCCCCGAACTTGATTGTTCTGAACGTAATGCTTGAACTGATGCAATTGATAACGATTGACACGTTCATTCAAACCGTTATATCGAAAACTTGAATGAACTCCTCGGGCTTCAAACATCGTCGCGAGCCCCTCAGAGACCCAACGAGGAGTCACAGCAAGTCGCGAATGCATGCCTGTATTAAACGCGACTTGATGGGTCGCCTCGTGGATTAGCGTCGACATCGAAAAAAAAGACTCGCTTTCGCCGGGGGCCGGACGATACGTGATAATGCGATTACTCATCGGCGAATAATAACCCTGAATCTTCGGGTCATATTGCGAGTAGGCCCGTAAAAACTGATCGAATTCTTCTCGAGAATTCAATACAACGGCGACCAATGGAAATTCGGGGTTATCGAGAGCAAACCCGCGACTCCAAAAAAATTGACGAAACTGCTCGTAGAGTCGCTCGAAAGGAAGGGCCCACTGCTGATAACCGCCACGTGGATGGACCACCACAAAA
This sequence comes from Pirellulaceae bacterium, assembly GCA_041742275.1. Lineage (GTDB taxonomy): Bacteria > Planctomycetota > Planctomycetia > Pirellulales > Pirellulaceae > BJ22. The sequence continues at coordinate 617 of JBGSIY010000895.1, forward strand.
TTTTCCGTCACGGAAACTTCATATTTTTTTCCAAACTCTTTTTCCAAACTGGCTCGCATCTCGTTGCCAGAAAGAGTTAAAAAACGATTGGCCACCGTTTCCATTGTTACTATTTGATTGCGATCTATCAGACTGAAGCGTCCATTGGTTCGCATCAATGCCACATGTTTTTGATCTACAGCCAAGGCTTTGCCGTAAAATGTCTGGTGTTCCGTTTCGTCCTTGAGCGTTGCATTTCTATTTTGCGAAAAACTTTCTTGGGGCCAACCCACGATTGAAACCCACAGAGTCAACACCAAAAACTTGCAACGATTCAATCGCTTATTCAATTTCCTCTTGACCCAGGATGCATTCACAGACTTAATCTCCATCAAACCATCTACGAAAGCAACCAAACACCACGAAATGAGTCACGTCAGGCAGCATCGAAGCCTTTAGCGATCCAGTCTTTAGTTGCTGGATATAGCCAAGAGGCGCAGCAAAACCGTGCCTGCAGCAGTGTCTGATCGCCCTATTCGAAGTTTAAGTTGCGATCTTCCTTTGGTGAAAATCCTCTATTGATTCTGCGAAAAACGCCGATGCTTTTATAGCTTTTAACGATACGACCGCTAAAATCAAAAGAACTGTTCCTGCAACCCAATAAGGAACTCTCCGCGATCCGCGAGAACAAAGTGACTGCCCGGCCGCGGAGATTTCCAAAAAACAGGAGCAAGCAAAAATGCCATTCGCGATCGTTTTTTCGCGAGAGTCATTGAAAAAGGTAGAATGTCCCCTTTTGCCCGGAGTATTCGATTGATGTCCCACACTACAGCAATCCACAAACGGTTCCCAATCCACAGACCGTTTTCGCAACGCGGCGGCCGCATTTCGCTGTGGTCATTTTTGTATTTTGGACTTGTGGTCATTGGCGCCCTGAACATGGTTTCGAATGCGTGGGGGGGAATGCAAGAAGACTCGGGTGCTGACGTGGACATGGAACTCATGGACACGGTCTCCCGTCTCGAGGCGGAACTGCGCAGCAGCGATCTGGAGGCACGGGCCGCTGCAGAACAAAAACTAGTGGAACTCGGCCCAGCGGCGCTCAGTTGCCTTTCCCCTATCGACAATGGCATGCCTTCGGACCTGCAGACCCGCTTGCGTTCGGTGCGTCGTCAGCTAGAGACGATTGCCATAAAACGGGTCACACAAGCCAGCTTGGTCAATTTATCGGGCGAGCGCACTTTGGCCGAAGCTATCGCGGCCATTCAATCGCAAACTCAAAACAAAATCGTATTTGCGGATGGCTTCGAATCATTTTCAGAAAAAAAAATCACGTGCAATTGGAACCAAACAGGTTTTTGGGATGCCCTGCGGCAAATCATGACAGAACATGGACTGGTGATTGAACCCTATGTCGGCGGTGGCCAAGTCCTCACGTTGTATTCACCCTCGCCCTCGCCTCTACCCAACAACACTGATTTGGCAACAGCAAAGATTGCTCCCATATTTGCCAACAGTGGAATGATGTCGATTCAAGTCAATCGAATCGACAGCAACATCAATTTTGAAACACCCGAGGTCAGCTACACAGCCTTGGATTTTGTAATTCATTGGGAGCCACGATTGTTACCGATCGCTGTAGACGTTCCCTATAATCTCATTTCATATACCGATAGCCTTGGCAACCAAACGGATTTGGCCGATCAATCGCGAGTCGCTTCCATTCAAATTCAACCCGAAATTAATGCCGCTGATTTTTCGTTGCAGCTCCCTTTGGTTGCTCGTGCCGCTCAAGAGATTGTTGAATTGAATGGAACAATGCAAGTCTTGGTCCCTGGTCGAACAGAGTCATTCGTCTTCAAGCAGATCGAGACGACGCCTGAGGGTAGCTGGATCGAAAAGGCAAACGCTAAAGTTACATTTGGTGGCATCAAAAAAAACGAGGACCTCTTCAGCCTCAAGCTTTCTTTGAGCTTCGAAGAGGAGAACAACGCTTTGGAATCGCATCAGGGATGGGTTTTCCGCAATCGTGTTTTTCTAAAGACGGCTGAGGGAGAAGAGATTAAGCCGATCGGATTCGAAACTTTTCAACAAACGAATCAGGAAGTCGGTATTCAATACTTGTTCGCCGAGTTACCAGCAGGCGCATCCTTGTGTTATGAAACACCGGCAGCGGTGGTGAAGTTGGATCTTCCCTTTTCACTCAAGCGAATTCCGTTGCCCTGATCGAGTAACATGAGTTCCCAATTAAACTAACTTTACGTTTGGACTGCTTTTCTTGTTTTCAACGGAACAGACACTGCGGCCTACCGCTGGCAGGAAATCTCAATTGAAGAGGACATGGGTTGCCATTGACAGAACTCGAACGCTCATGCAGACATGGATTTCTGTGCAATTGCATTTAAAGGTTTTGCTGATTCTGGCGGGTTGTTGGTTGTTCGTTAGCGCCAGCGTCTGGG
>JBGSIY010000896.1:0-3644 GCA_041742275.1 Pirellulaceae bacterium
GTCCCGCCCGCAATACTCTAAACGTGCCATCCACCGGTAGTGCCATCCACCGGTAGCCCCCTTATCCCCAGCCCTTCTCCCCCGGAGTACCAGGGGCGAAAGGAGCCAGGATTAGTTTGGGAGCCAGGAGTGTGGGGGGGGGACAGGCGGGACGCCTGGGCACCGGTTCGCGGGCGTCCCGCCCGCAATGCTCTTAATGTGCCATTCATCGGTAGCCCCATCCATTGGTTGCCCCCTCATTCCCGGCCCTTCTCCCTCGGAGTACCGGTGGCGAAGGGAGCCAGGAGTGTGGGGGGCAGGATTGGAGTGGGGGGCAGGAGTGTGGGGTGGGAGCCAGGAGGGGAGTGGGGGGCAGGGTTGGAGTGGGATCTAGGAGTTACCGGGGGGGAACTTGTGGGGAAGTATCTAGGCGGCGTGACATCCGGAGTCGCCTGCCAATGTACCGCTGTTACAACGAGTAAAACCGGTATTTTCGCGAGAAAACCGGCGGGTGAGTTGACCGCCAAAGAAAATAGCGGTTAGAACGAGAGAACCAAGTGCTTTAATTGACTTGGCAACCAAGAACCAATCTCTGAAACTATTCGTCGTGGGGCACTAGCTCCCGATTTATTCGGTCGAACCGGACGCTATCGCGTTTCGGCTGATGATTCCGATCTGTTTTGGGATAGGCTCCCAGGCAACGTGCCGTTCGTATCCTTATAGTATTTCCGGTATCGTCATGATTACAGATCGCCCGTCTAAAATGACTCAATCTACAACAGGAGATGATGCCTTATTAGAACGTTTGGAACAATTGCAAGCCTCAATTGGTTCAGTGGATGACACTGCGATGGACCGAGACAATCAACAACAACTTGTTTCCGTGGTGATTCCTGTTTTCAACGAATTGGCTACGGCGGCTCAGGTCATTCGTCGCGTGCGTCGACTGCCCTTGAATCTGGAAGTGATCGTTGTCGATGACGCCAGCACGGATGGCACCTCAGAAGTATTGTCGCAACTGCAGGCCGCCGGCGAGATTGTGTTGATCCAGAAAAATAAAAATGAGGGGAAGGGGGCTGGACTGCGAGATGGGTTCGCTCGGGCCACTGGCGAATTCATTTTGGTGCAAGACGCCGATCTGGAATACAATCCGGAAGACATCCCCAAGCTGCTAGAACCCTTGTTTGCGGATCAGGCTGATGTTGTCTTTGGGAGTCGATACATTGGTGTTGAACAGCGAGATACGTCTTGGGTGCATCGCCTTGGCAACTGGGTACTGACGGAAGCCTCGAACCTATTCACGGGAATCCGTTTAACCGATATGGAGACCTGCTATAAGGCCTTTCGCAAAGAAGTCCTCAAAGATTTGAACATTCGTCAGAATCGGTTTGGGGTCGAGCCTGAGATGACTGCCAAGATCGCGCGGCGTGGTTACCGCATCGTGGAGATCCCTATTTCGTATCAAGCTCGAGGATATGAAGACGGGAAGAAGATCGGTGTTCGCGATTTATTCAAAACCGTCTACTGTATCGTGCGTTATGGCATTTCCGATTGACGTTATTTCCGAACGACGTTATTTCCGATTTGTAGCCTTGTCGATTCGCCCAGGGTGCCGGTGTGTTTGAGAGCCCATCGCCGTACAGGTTACGAGTAACGTCCATTTAGCCTTCAGCGTGCCGGCATCCCATCGTTCCGCAAGGCTGGCATTCAGTTTGGCACAGGCAACCAGCGTTTGTCTGTGGGCGTTGAGGTTGCGGCGGGGCGAATAAGGTTTAGGATAAATGGGCTCAAGAATTTTCGTTCCTGTTTCAAAAGTAGAGTTGGTGATGATTCGAATCATTTTCAAATTCCTTTTCGTCGGCTGGTTGTTACTTCCCCTGATTGCCTCTGGGCAGAGCCGGATTCTGACGCTCGACATTTCCGTGGATCGAATTGAGGGATTGGGAATCGAGCAGCAATTGATGGAGCAATTATCCAAGGTCGGTGCGGACAATGTCCGCATTTCGAAACTCGATCAAGCCTCTCAACCGGAGGTCAAGGAATTACAAGGGACGGCGGTGGTCACTGTTAAAATTACCGGTGTCTTGCAAAACCGCCAGCTGTATCTGCCGGGAGCCAAGTTTGCAATGAACGATACTGCGGGGATCGCGGCTTACTTGCAAAAAATTCGTGACGATGGCTCCCAGGTGGCCCTAGCCGAAAAAAAGGCATTTGGTTTGACGAGTGAGCAATTGGTGGACTTGCATGAGGCGTTGAGTTTTGAAATCACCGAAGCTTCGCTAGAGAAGTCGGTAGTTAATTTTGTCGCCGGCGTGCGTCAGAAAGTTTCATTTACTTTTCGCATGTCACCCGAGGTCGAGGCGATTTTGGGTCGCGCGGGTCAGGTTCGCGATGAGGTCCAAGGTTGCTCGGCCGGCACCGCGTTGGCAATCGTTTTGCGTCCCCATGGCTTGGTGTTGGCTCCGCGTCGTTTGCAAGGCCAGCCGATGGAACTGGCAATTGAGCGGAGTCAAGACGTCAAGGAATTTTGGCCGGTGGGTTGGCCGAACGAAGATTTGATAGCGCGAACGGCGCCGTCATTGTTGGAGCGATTGGATGTGGAAATTCGGGACTTCAAGCTGGCCGATACCTTGCAGGCCTTGCAGAGTCGAGTCAAGTTGCCCATGTATTATGACCACAACAATCTAGCGGAAAAGGAAGTGGAACCATCGGAAGTTGTTGTGACTTATGTCAAGAAACAGGCCGAGTACTTCATGATTTTTCACAAGTTGCTGGCGCAAGCCAAGCCTGCCTTGAAAATGGATTTGCGGGTCGACGAAGCTGGCAAGCCGTTTTTGTGGATTTATTGACCGGCCGAAGTTTCGGTAGGCGCCAGTTTGTCGAGATGGATTTTCAACGTGGCGCTCGTGCCCGGGTTCAGCATCCAAAACCCGTTGGCATCAACTTGGTTATCAACCTCGGCCCAGACTTCGAATGTACCCTTGAGCCCCTTTTGTTCGAGGGCGATGTAGACGATTTTTCCGGAGTACTGAATTTCCTCGCCACCTTGGGGCTGGCCCGCTGGACGAGCGGAGACGGTCACGGCCCGACCGAAGAGGGCAGAGGGGTTGTATTCGACGGCGTCCACGAAGGCCACGACTCTCAATTTGTCCATGCGGGCAATTCTAAAAACGGTTTCTCCGGCGTTGACCCACTCACCTTTTTCTCGATCGATCTGAACGACGTTGCCACTGACCGGTGATTTCAGAAGGTGACGATCGATAATATCCTTAGTCGCGTTCATCTTGACCAATTCAACTTGGGCCTCAATGGCAGCAAGTTTCTTTTCATTTTGAACTTTGATGAGTTCGAATTCTGCGATTTCTTTGGAGGCTTTGGCGGAACGAAATTCGGATTCCGACTTGTTGCCATTTCTGTGCAGGCGGCTGGTGACCTGATATTCTTCGTTGCGAAATGCGAGCGTGGCGGTTGCCACATTGATGGCTGAATTATCGTTGGCCCGGTCGTAAGCCAATTGGTAATTGAGTTGACTTTCCTCGAGGGCGCGTTGAGCACGGGAGTCGTTGATTTGTGCCAAGACAGCATTTTCTTCCACCAATTGGCCTTCGCGAACGTTGATCATGATCAACTGGCCGGTTTCCAAGGCGGGGACATTGATGTCATTG
>JBGSIY010000897.1:0-2716 GCA_041742275.1 Pirellulaceae bacterium
GGTCCTGTTGCTTTTGGGCTTCGGCGTCCAGCGGTTTCGGCTTCTTGTTCTGTGCAGAATCAATCGCGTCCTTGATGCGATTCATGAAGCCGCCGGGTTTCGTGCCGTTGCTCGAATCCTGGCTACTGGACTTCTTTGACGATTGCAATGCGTTGTTGGCACGTGATGTCGGAGTGGCAACCAAGTCGCTTTCTTTCCCTTCCAGAGATTGTTTTATGGAGTTCACTTTATCTTCCGATAACGTGGGCTTGGGAAGAAGTTTTCTTTCCATAATTCCCCAGATGCTGGAAGTGATGAAGTAAATGCATAATCCTGCCGGGACCTTGAAGAACATGACGCCCATAAAAATCATCATGTAGCTCATCATTTTCTGAGCCAGGGCTTGTTGTTCATCCGTGGGTGGCGGCGTGAACAACTTTTGTTGAATCAGAAACAACACGATAGTGATCAACGGTAGGACATTGAAGTACGGCCCCAACCAGCCGGATTCCGAACCCAAGAAGGCGGGCATCCATTCTTTCCAGTAGAGCATTTGGTCGGGGGCGGCTAGGTTCGTACACCAATTCATCCCGGGAATGAGTGGCTGATCACGAAGGGCAATGTCCACGGAGAGCCCGCGATAGAGGCCGATAAAAATGGGCAATTGAAAGAACATCAACAGGCAACCCCCCGCGGGGTTGTAGTTGTGACTGCGGAAAAGCTCCTTTTGGGCCTGAGCCCGCTTCTCCATGTTGTCCTTGTATTTATCGGCGATCCGTTTCATTTCCGGAGCCAGCAACTGCATCATTTGCGCGTTTTTGGCAGCCTTGCGACTGATGGGCAACATTAACAAGCGGACTAAAACAGTGAGCAAGACAATGGCTAATCCATAGCTCCAGCTGAACGTGAGCATGTAGAAGACTCTGAGCAGCCAACATAAAAACTTGGAGAACATTGCAAACCAACCATAGGTCAAGTTGTCTTGAAGTCCGTAGTTTTCCAGAAGTTCTTTCTGTTTAGGGCCGGCAAAAATCTCGAACGATTGGCGGTAAGTTTGCCCAGGAACCAGCGAAACGACGTCATACAACATGAACGTGCAATCGACAGTGCGATGCAAGTACTTTTGTGTGGGGATTTTGCTGGAGGCGACTCGGGCGATTGCGCTAAAACACTCATAAACCGGTTCGGTATTGGTTTCTGCCTGAGTGGGAATCAGAGCAATGTTGAAGTATTGCGTATCGACGCCCAAAAAATTGACGATGCGTTTTTGCGGGTCCTCGTTTTGAGTTTTGGCTTTGTCAATGATGTAATAAATTTCGGGATTGGCCCTCGCCGTCTCCGCGACAATTTCCGGGCAGCCTTCAAATCGATAGGGACGCGCGGCAGTCGAGCAGACAATATCGCGAGCTCCCGCAATGTAGCCAATGGCCGTTGAACGACCGTGGATTTTATTTTGATACCACCAGCCCTCAGTGGTCGCACCGGTGGGGCCGTCGATTTGGACGCCTAGCGGTTGCGGCTCCCCTGCCCCGCCGTGGGCAATCATCAATTCAAAATCGATGTGAAAGGATTTGGAGTCCAAGTCTTGAGCCATTTCCGAGCTTAGTTTGGGCAGAGAAAAACGTTTCGTCACTGTGATCGGCCCTGAAAGACCCAGGGGCGCGAGTTTTTCCTCGGACAACACGTAAGTGAAATCAACGACATCGGCCGTGGCGGTTGTTGATTTTTTATAGTCCCAAATTCCATTCATCATCCCCGAGTCGATCGGAATCCATTGATCCGCTCGTTCCGGTTTATGCAGTTGCAGGAGGAAGCTGGGGGGGCTGAACGCGCCCGGTTCAACAAAGTTGACCTCATGCTTGATCATTTCCAGCGGCTGGTCCGTCAAAACCACCGTGGTTTGTTGTTTGGTGGGATCGTCCCCGCGACTGTAACCGATTTTTAACTCTTGCCCTATTTTTGTTTTGGCAATCTGGTCCCAAAAGTCTGCCGAAGTGGTAACCGGGACATCATCGACGGAAACAAGATAATCTCCGGCCTGCAAACCGGCGGCTGCCGCGGGCGTCCCAGGGCCAACAACGCCAATTCGAATTCCTCGACTGGTTCGAGACAATTCCAATTTGCCGAGATAAGCTCCGAAATGTTCCAGGTCGCGATAGGCCAACGTTCCATTGCGGTTCCTCGCATTTAATTCCACACGGACAATCGAAGCGCCGGCCGTTGAAAAAGTTGTCAGGAATCGGTAATCACCAGATTCGGACAAGGAACCCAACGTGATCAATTCGGCTGGATCCGCATCGAGAATGATTTCTACGTTTTCCAGACTATCGGTTGGAACCGGCGTGGGGGCCGCAACTTCATCGATCGCCTGTTCGGAGTCTTGATTTCCCGTTTGAGCGTCAGTATCGACGGCCTGAGACGTTTCCTCCGTTGTTTTTTGCTGAGCCCCGGCGGTTGTTTGCTGTTGAGCCCCGGCGGTTGTTTCTTGCTGAGGCGAATTTTGAGAGGGGGCAAGATATCCGCTAGGTTTCGCCGCGTTGTGGGCCCAAAGCGTTGAAGTCGCGTCATTGCACCAAAGGTAGCTCAGGCCAAAAACAAGACAAAGCCAGGGTTTGGTAATTCGAAAACGTTCCACGTCAAATTGGTCCTTGGACTCTACAAATTAAAATTCGAGTTTCATCGGTGTCAGACAAAATGGGCCGGCACTGATTTCAGCCGTTTATTGTCGTGATCTAGC
>JBGSIY010000898.1:0-2155 GCA_041742275.1 Pirellulaceae bacterium
CACCGAGAACCCGTACGCCGCGAACATGGGGCGTACCCTCCAACGGAGTCAACCGAGCCCGACAAATCTCTGCGATCGCCGCGACCTGTTCCAATCGGGGTTCTTGTTCAAACAAGTCGATCGATGCATTGGCGGCGGCACAAGCCAAGGGATTACCCATGTAGGTGGGACCATGCATTAACGCCGCGTTCGGATCATTGGAATAAAACGCATCAAATACGTGGCGGCGGGCGATTGTCGCGGCCAATGAGATCATCCCCCCCGACAACCCCTTGCCGATACACATAATATCGGGAACCACATCGGCCCACTCGACAGCAAACATTTTCCCCGTGCGTCCGAACCCGGTCGCAATTTCATCACATAAAAGCAAAAGGTTGTGGGCGGAAGTGATTTCGGAAATTCTTCGGAGCTGTTGGGGAGTATGAAAACGGAAACCGCCGGCAGCCTGCACCAACGGTTCGATAATGACTCCCGCCAATTGAGAACGATGCTGCTCCAGGAACGTAGCGAAGGCGCTCCAATCCGATTCACTAATCGGAATCGGCAACGGGTATTGTTCCAGCAGGTAGCCTTTGAAATGGGAATGCATACTATCCACGGGATCACAAACGCTCATCGCGCCTGCCGTATCGCCGTGATAGGAATCGACGAATGAAACAAAGCGGTTCTTGCCGCTTGTGCCTTGATTCATCCAATATTGCACCGCCATTTTCATGGCGACTTCCACGGCGACGCTACCGGAGTCAACTAAAAAGACATGATTTAAATCATTGGGCAGCAAGTCAGCCAAACGCGTTGCCAAACGCTGAGCTTGCGGATGAGTCATCCCTCCCAACATCACATGGGGTAACAGGTCGAGTTGGTTTTTAATCTCAGCGACCAGATGGGGATGTTTGTGGCCATGGCAGGCCGTCCACCAACAAGAGATTCCATCGATCAGTTCCGTTCCGTCGGCCAGAATTAAGCGAGACCCGGTAGAGGCTACCACCTCATACGGGTCGCCGGCGGTTTTCATCTGGCAGTAGGGGCGCCAGAGGAACTGATTTGCAGGATTGGGGGCAGGTTCGTTCATTGCCGAGTGTTTTGTGTCAAACGATCAAAAACCCAGAATTCCACAACAATCAGAATCAACGGCATTGCAAACTGGATCGCTTGCGTAATTCGTAGATCGAATGCGGAAATCATGTTTGCATTGATGAATGCTCGGACAAACAATCCATTGATGAATAAGAGTGCCACAATAATAAATCCCACGGCTGTGACATAGCGGAATCCGATCCCCGACCTAATTTCTGACTTCTTTTTGTTGCGTGGGAACACGTCTTTTTCTCGTGGTTAACCTAGTGATTGTCGGCTACACTGCCTTGGTAGAAGATAACCGGTCGTTTACAATTTTTATAGCCGTTTGTAAAAAATCGGCAGGCCGTTATGACTCCGATTGCTCGTTGTGGAACGATTTCATCATGGTTTGCGAGGTGCTGCGGTGAGATAACGGATTAAAATGCTTCAGATTGCCGCCGGTCGGCTTTACCGAGATTCTGTCCACCCAGGCATTTTTGGCTCAGACGGCCCGGGCATACCGGGTGAAATTCCCGTTGTCGGGGCAAATTAAGCGAGACAATAATCCACGGTCCGAAGGATTCAATGGCATCGGTTACCGCTGAGGGAACAAGCAATAGGGGGCAACGATTTTATCGCACCACAGGGAAAGGTCGCATGCTGGCCGCTACGTTCAATCCTACAACGTTCATTCCAAAAACGTTTAGTCATTTATTGCCACGATGAAACAGTTCGTTGGTTGAATTGAAGTGTTGGCCAATTTAAGGTGATCAGACGGTCTCAAATCACAAGGAGAATCAAAAATGACGACAACGAAGATCTACCGGGAAACGGATGTCGATCCCACTTTTATTGCCGATAAAACGGTTGCGCTGATCGGTTATGGAGCTCAAGGTCAAGCACACGCCCTCAATTTGCGAGACAGTGGATGTCAGGTAGTGATTGGACAACGACAGGGAGGCCGAGGCTGGCGGGAAGCGAAGGCCGATGGATTCCAGCCGACCTCGGTCAGTAGTGCCGTGCACGAGGCAGATATTGTTTGCTTGATGGTTCCGGACGAGTTGCATCAAGCGGTGTTTCAACAGGAAATTTC
>JBGSIY010000899.1:0-3030 GCA_041742275.1 Pirellulaceae bacterium
CAAATTTCCTGAGCGGCAAGACTCTAGCCGCCGGTATGGCTTGTGTAAGAACCGGCGGCTAGCGCCTTGCCGCTCACTAACGCGCCGCATGGGCGCCCATGGAAGTATCACATCTGCTTTCACGGAACCGCCAATGAGGAACTCATTTACGCGCTGATTAGCAGCCTACTGAAGCGTTGGCTCGGTCAACGGGCGTTCTATGGTCTGAATCAGTACAAGAACCATTCGGTTGGTGAGGGGGGGGTGTTTCGGGTGGGCAAACAATCGTCTGCAAAGGCGATCAGGAATCGCCCCCGCAGACGATGCTTTGAGGATATCAAATTGGGTTATCAATTGCCCTTAATATATTCAGCAAATAGTTTTTCAACTTTTCGTACTTTGGGCGTGGCGTTGAACTGGCAATAGCCATCCGCCGGATTTTTCGCAAAGTAATCTTGGTGATATTCTTCGGCCAAGAAGAACGTGGTCGCGGGACTGATTTCGGTCACAATGGGCTTATTAAATATCTCCGCTTCATCCAATTTCTTTTTGTAAAATTCAGCTTTTTGTTTTTGGTCCTCGTTGTGATAGAAGACAGCCGAGCGATATTGAGTTCCACGATCAGGGCCTTGGCGATTGAGCGTTGTCGGATTGTGTGACTGCCAAAAAATCTCCAAGAGTTTTTCGTAGGAGATCACGGTGGGGTCGAAAACAATTTCAACCGCTTCCGCATGACCCGTTCGTCCGGTGGAGATTTGTTTATACGAGGGATTATCAACGACGCCGCCAATGTACCCCGAGGTCACGGATTGAATCCCTTTGATCCTTTCGAACACGGCTTCCGTGCACCAAAAGCACCCGTTTGCGAAAGTTGCCTTTTCCATTTTGGAATCCTGTGTTTGCTTGTTCGCCGCCACAGCCGAAGCGGTCGCTCCGCTATTTCCGGCTTGTGCACGAGTGGAAGTGTTGCAGCCAAATAAAATTACTCCCAACGTCAAAGTCAACGTCACACCAAAAACCTGGCTCATAAATGCTATCCTCCCATCGCTCATGAATCATGCTAACTATTAAATTTTTGTATTTGGGGACGCGTTTCAACCTTTTGGCCCGTTTCGACCTCGAGGTAAAGCAGTTGTCCCATTAATCGAACATCCCTCGTATTCTACGGGAAATTAGCTCGGAATGTTCCCAAAAAAACTCAGAAACCAGTCGCGGCCCCTCGCAAAAGGAATCCCTCCGTATTACGCCGGCGTCTGCCCTTCAGGGTCCCAACCGAAAATCAACACTCTTGTTAACGTCGCCTGAGGGAAACATGGCCCATCGAGCGAACTGGGGAAAAAGCATGAAAAAAGCCGGTAACTATTCTAGTTACCGGCTTTTTATTTAGCGCATTTCACCTACATTGACGCGTTGGGTCTGTAGTAAATCGATTTCCCTCAGCCGCCATTTCATCATGAAATGACAACTTAGTCAGCCGTCAAAACGCCACTAAAGTGAATACCCTACTAAAGCGAATACCCATTGTGATATTGATGTCGCACCATTTGTTTCACCTCGTCTGAGGCGTTGGCAGCGATCATGTCTTGGGCGTTCCAATCGACTTTTTCACCTGACCAAACGGCGAGATTACCCAACAGGATCGTCTCACTGAGGGGGCCGGAATAGTTCGGGAAATTGGACATGGGGACGCCGTTACCGCGGATTCCTTCAGCGAATTCTACAAAATGACCTGGAGAACGAACGTAATCGTTTTCGACCTGGTCGCGCAGGCGGCGTTGGTTAATAAATTCACCGTTGGCAATCAGCCCCGTGTTTCGCGCATCGGCTCCATAATCCCCTGGCGAGTAAAACCGGCCTTTGTCTCCGACCAACAATGCCGCGGAATCATAGGTTGATTCTTTTCCTTCGCCATTGACGTTTTTGGGCAGGTCGTCGATCAATTCGCTAGGTGGCATTGAGCCGCCGTCGTACCAGTACATCGTCAGAGCGGGACGACCGTCCAATTCAGGAAATTCGAATTTGATTTTCGAAGATTTCGGGTACATGACACGGTCGTGCTCGGTGTGCGTCGATTCCACGGAGGTTGGGTTACGTAGGTTCAAGGCCATGTAGGCCATGTTTAGGGTATGGCAAGCCATATCGCCCAAGGCACCGGTTCCAAAATCCCAGAAACCGCGCCATTTGAACGGATGAATTTCGGGGCTAAATGGACGCTTATTAACTGGGCCTAACCACAAATCCCAATGGATGTTGGCCGGTGGTGTATCCATTTCTTCGATCTTCAGGTTGACACTTTGTGGCCAAACGGGGCGGTTTGTCCAAACGTGAACTTCTTTGACAGTTCCGATGATTCCTTTTTTGATCAGCGCGGCCGACATTCTCAGATTGGCTTCCGCCGTCCCTTGGTTGCCCATTTGTGTGACAAGTTTGTTTTCGGCGGCGATGGTCCCCATCATCCGGGCTTCTTCGATGGAATGGGTCAACGGTTTTTGACAAAAACAGTGCTTGCCCATCCGCATGGCCATCATCGCGGCAACGGCATGGGTATGGTCTGGGGTACTGACGGTCACGGCATCAATGGAGTCACCCATTTCTTCCAACATTTTTCGGTAGTCATTATATTTGGTTGCTCCGGGAAATTTGTCGGCAGCCCCTTCAAAGCGACTTTCATCGATGTCGCAAATAGCAACCACTTTGCCGTTGGCGGCGGCGTCGGCCGAGTCACTGGAGCCCTTGCCACCAATACCGATGCAGCCGAAGCGGATCTCTTCGTTGGCCGACAGGCTGGCCTTCAGAGTTACACCACCGGCCACCCAATACCCAGCCCCAATGGCTGCAGAGGTTTTGATGAAGTTACGACGAGAATTGCGTTTCGACATGAGAGACGGCTCCAGAAATAGTTACTGTAAAAGTGAATTTAGATTGTAAGCGATATTCACGCGCGGCTCAACAAAATTAAGCCTAAATTAATCTGCGTCTACTCATCTTTTTTACGGAGTTGATCGACAACATTTTGAATTTCGCGTTTTAACTGAGGAGAATTTGCGAGTT
>JBGSIY010000900.1:0-4718 GCA_041742275.1 Pirellulaceae bacterium
ATTCCTTTCTGACTGAAGTGTTTCAGTTCGTTTGTGGGGAATCTGGCTTTTTTCATAAACCGGAGATTAGCGAAACCTCAGTTTTTACGGCATAAAAATGCTTCACAGCGTAGCCTGAAGGGGTGCCAGCGACGTTCTTGAATCGCTCTGCTCGCCTCTATTTCGGGTTATTGAAAGCGAATTCGAAATCGGACCAGTGTTCTCCCTGGTCTTAAAAGACCAACAATGGCCTTCAATACCTTCGGCTGCGACAAACCACACACCGAAATTATTTTGGGACACGAAATTATTTTGGGACATATCCTAGGGCCAATTTTTCTTTCCGGTGTCTCCTGATGCTTTATCCGCTGATTTTTCGGAGGACTCGTCTTCAGATTTTTGAGGGTCAAGCTCGCCCTGTTCAAATCGTTTCCACCAGTCATTGACCGGCGGAAGCGGCATCGGGGCGGCCAACAACTGCTGATACGAATGGCAGAAGGCCAGCAACCGAGCCTCATCAAACAAATGCCCTGTCGCCACCACGGTCTGGGGAACAGCGGTCGCGTTCATGACTCGTACGCCGGTAGGGAAAACAACCGATGGGTGCCCAGTAAAGTTGGTGTACAACAGGTCGCGAGCGTTCCACAAAATATCAATATCGCGCATCACGTTTTCGAACGCAGTCATCAACTGCCGACGCACTCGCTGCATTTTTAAATAATCGATCGCTGTAATGAATTGAGCCGTTTGGAAAGAACGTGTCCACGTATTCCACCCCTCGGTCTCGCCTGCACGCAGCAAGTCGTTGAACACCGAGGCCCCTTCGATATCAATGATCTTTGTCAATGAACGCCAAGGAAAATCGGCTGGCAATTCGACTTCCACTATTTGGCAACCCATTTTTTGGATGATATCCAGCGACGGATCAGGTCGCGCATTCTCGCGCCTCGGTTTAAGAACTCCCACGCGGAACTGGGCGAAATCGAGCGAGGGTTGTGGCCAAATAAAATCCTGTTCCACCACGGTCGGATCCTGACCATCGGGCCCCAAAATCGCACCGAACACCAGAGCCAGATCCTCCACACTTCGCGCAATCGGACCGACCTTGTCCATCGAAAACGAAAGCGGCATGCATCCCGCGCGACTGACCCTGCCATAGGTCGGGCGCAATCCACAAGTACCACAGCGAATGGATGGGGAGAGGATACTCCCAAGTGTCTCGGTTCCCAACGCGAAGCCCACTAAACCAGCCGATGTGGCGGCCGCTGACCCCGCACTGGAACCGCTCGAACCAATCTTCGGATTCCAGGGATTGCGAGTCATTCCCCGAAACCACTGGTCTCCCATGGCAATCGCACCCAAACTTAACTTCGCAACCAACACCGCTCCAGCCGACTCCAGTCGCTGGGCCACGGTTGCCGTCTGATCAAGAACACGATCTTGGAATACGGGAATACCCCACGTCGTCGGATAACCAGGGACACTGATTAAATCTTTGGCCCCCCAAGGAACACCGTGCAATGGCCCCCGATATTTTCCCTGTGCCAATTCTTGGTCCGCTCGCTGAGCCTGACGTAAAGCCAAATCTTCTGTGAGGTTGACGACACACCTCAGCATCGGATCAAACTTTTTCAAACGCTCCAAATACAATGTCGTCAATACAACACTACTGGTTTGACCATCGCGGATCATGGCACCGAGTTCCGTGAGCGACAGAAACGACAATGCCTCGTCACTGTCGGGACGCTTGCCGGCCATTCTCTCCGTAGGCTCGTATCGAATCACCGGGGAACCGCTGGGGGTTCGCTGATGAGCGAGAGTCAGAAAGTTGAGTGCCGGCATGTCTTGCTGAGGATCCAGTTTGACTTTGTTTAACTCGATCAAGTTGCTCTGCAGCGAATTGACCTCCATCTCCAAGGCTTCAAGTTGCTCGTCAGTCAACTCAATCCCACTCACCCATTGAGCGTTGGCGATCATTTCTTTGGTGATGGTCGTGCTACCGGCTGCCTCTTGTGCAAGCGAACGTGCAAAGACGGTTGAAGTGATCCCCAACGCCGGTAGAAATTGCAGAACGGCGCGTCGAGTTAGCATTGGCAAACCTTCCTGAGCATGAACTTGGATTTAAAACCAGATTCTAATCCAGCTAGCAAAAATATTCGACTTACCAACAGGTTTTCGACAATCGTCTGCCTCGACCCGCCCCAACTTCGATAAATCAGCGAAAACACAGGGGTTGGGGGCCCAAGAACCTAACGTGCTAGCGAAAAAACTGCCTAATTTTGCGAAAAAGTGCCGCCGATGCAAATCCCGATGTGACCGTGAGTTACGTCGATCTTCATCAAAAAGACACGTTTTTTAAGCCTAGAAAAAGTCGACTTTAGCGGATAAGGTGAAGAAGTTGACTGCAGAAAGAATTGGAGACTTCCGGCAGGTGCTTTGACGACTTTCTGAATGATTCCTGAAGTGAAACTTGCAGCACCAAACGGAGCTCAATTTGGTACCGAGATAACGGAGTGCCGAGTTAGCCGAGTGCTGAGATGACCGTTCAATTGAATCCTTCGTTGTTCGCGTGTGATGACAGATAAGTGTTGTCTGGGCCACAGTATGACACTCGCCTGTCGTTCGTTTTTACAATGACTGTGAAAAAAGCGAACGGAAAAAGTGCCTCCTTCGACGCTTTTTCCAAATAACGGCACGTCGCGCATGATGCAGCGGCTGCCGTTTTTTTTATGTTACACAAATCATGTTACAAACGGGCCCTGCTACAAACGGGTCCAGCTAGCAATCGCACTCTTGCTCACACTTGTGCCACTGCCAGCCACATGGACTCAGACATTTTTCTTCCCATTGAACCATGCCATGGCAAACGCAAGTTCACATTACGCCTCTTAGAAAAACTCCGGATGGGCTAAATCGTTGACTGCGTTAGCTGCTGCAACCACGTCAGTGATCTCCCTTTATTCTCTTCTAGCAGTTTTTTTCAATTGAAAAACTCAAGTTGACGAAAACACTGGTAGTTGCGAACATCGCGCGTCGAATGAGTCCAGTGAGACGATGTATCTTACACGACGATTCATGCCTTGTCATTTAACAACCAGCATTGCGCCCCGTGATCAAACCGTTTTGGAAAGCCGTTTATTTGTCGCTCCGATATCGCTGGTCGATTTTGGGAGCGGGCGTTTCATCGTTTTTGATCGCGATCTTATGGAGTGCGAGCATTTCGACAATGTATCCGTTTGTCGAAGTCATATTTTCGGGTAAAAACGCCCACAGTTGGATCGCCGAGGAGATCGACGAATCGACGGAGAGAATCGACTCGCTCCAAAACAAAATTTCTGCTGTTCAATCTCAACTCCCCTCCGAGTCCGCCTCGTCCAGCGAGCTCGACATGCTCGCGACTCAAATCAAATCGGAGCGGGAGGCCAAAGAATGGTTTCTGTGGCTTCAGCCCTACATCACACGTTATGCTCCCGAATCTGCTTTTGAGACATTGGTCTGGGCTTTGGCATGGTTGTTATGCACCTCGTTTCTCAAAGGAATCTTGTTGGTCATCAACGCTATTTTGGTCGCGAGGATTGGGAACGGAACCGTCCGCGACATGCGTCGCATCTACTACCGCAAGGCGCTGATGATGGACCAGCGTCGCATTGACAACATGGGCACGTCGAACTTGATGACCCACCTCTCCCACAACATGCAAATGATCGCTGCTGGTTTGCAAGCGTTTTACGGAAAGATGATCCGCGAACCGGCAAAAATGCTGGTCTGCCTCATTGGAGCGGCCTTGATTTCAACACCGCTTTTGCTGATTTCACTCACGGTTGTTCCTTTGGGGGCCATCGTTGTACACAGCCTTTCGTCTCGCATGAAACGTTCCACCCAACGTGAAATGGAGGGCATGGGGGCAGTCTTTCAAACTCTAATTGAGACCTTTGGCTCCATAAAAACCGTGCGGGTCTTCAATCGCGAATCAACGGAGCGACGCAGGTTTA
This sequence comes from Pirellulaceae bacterium, assembly GCA_041742275.1. GTDB lineage: Bacteria > Planctomycetota > Planctomycetia > Pirellulales > Pirellulaceae > BJ22. Next base: position 3,972 of record JBGSIY010000900.1, read on the forward strand.
AACGGAACGCTCAAGGCCTCTATCGTATGTCCCTAAAAATTTCATTGTATGACGCCCTGCTGCGGCCCATCACTGAGTTGTTGGGTATCGTGTCGATTTCGATTTCCCTGTTGGTCGGCGCCTACCTCGTGATCACACAAAACACCCATATTTTCAATATCCCCATTTGTTCACGGCCCATGCAGCCCAGTTCGCTGCTATTGTTTTACACGTTGCTTGCTGGCGCCAGTGACCCGGCTCGTAAAATGAGTGAAATCGTTAATATTTTGGTGCGTGGGGGAACGGCGTGTGAAAACTTGTTCAAGGTCTTTGACGCGCCCGTCAATGTGGGCCATCCATCGACGCCTACGGTCGTTCCCATGCTGCAATCGTCCCTCAAATTTGAAGAAGTGACTTTTGCTTACAGACCGCGTCAGCCTGTACTAAAAAATGTTTCCTTCAAAATCCCAGCGGGACAAGCGGTCGCCATTGTGGGCGGCAACGGTTGCGGCAAATCGACGATTACAAATTTGCTACTCCGTTTTTATGACCCACACCGCGGTCGAATCCTGATCGACGGAGTGGACATCAAGGATAGCAATCCCCGAAAATTGAGGCGACAGATTGCTTGGGTGACCCAAGACGGTCAGTTGTTCAATGGTTCAATTTGGGACAATATTGCCTATGGAAACAAAGATGCTACTGTCGAATCGATCCGCCGCGCCGCCGATATGGCTCATGTTACGGACTTCGTCAACGACCTTAACG
>JBGSIY010000901.1:0-4162 GCA_041742275.1 Pirellulaceae bacterium
TGACGTCTTTAATATCGAAGTCGACTGCGAGCATGTGTACCAAGTTGGCGACGCCGGGGTTTTGGTGCATAATTCATGCTCTGATGACCTTGTTCCAGTTAAGCGGCTGGCGAAGGCTATGGATGACCTTGGGTTTCCAAACCCATCGTTTAACTTCGCGGGCGCGCAGCGGATTGATTCCCTTCGAGCAGCAACCCATGCGGACATAGTAAACGCGTTCAAAGGAACCGGGCTAACGCTTACGGGCCACTTCATCAAGCGAATCAAAGATTCTCGACTTGAAGGGCTTGGGCTTCATAGCTTCAAGGACCTAGAAAATGCGATTCGGTACGGAGAGCGGGTCTTCCAGGATAAGACCGTCGTTCTGGTGTCGGGACGAATTGGGATAGTAATCGATCCAATTCATAAGAAACTTGTAACCGTCACGCCTTGGTAGTTCTATGCGCACACAACTTCGATATATTCTTCCTGATGTCGTTGACGCCTCGATCTTGGAGTCGCAACTGGGGCAAGTCTACGATTGCCCGTACTGCCGGTCGCAGAGTACGGCGATGCGAGAGGAAAACGATACAGGCTGGATACGACTTGACTATCGACGTAGTCGGGCCAATTGGGTGTGTGTGGGCTGCTGCATCGACATCTTCAGTACAGTGACGGACGATGATTTCGACAGCAATCCATATCGATCTGTCGTAGAGGAAGCAGCAATGAGTGAAAACATGACGGTCGATGAGTATCGCGAGCGAGCTCTTCGGTATCAGTTGATGGAAATCGAGAGAAGGGACGGTTGGAATCTCAATTCTCAGCTGGTGGAGCTGCACAAGCTGATTGAGTCGTTGGTCAGTAACCTCAAATCGTAACTGTTCCCTTCAACTAACTTGGTAGAAGTTCCCTTCAAGAGACAAACCCAGTCCCAATGACTACGGTTCGGATTCCCAAGGATCGAATTGTAAACAGGACGGTAGGGCTGTGTTCGCAGAGGATTTGGTCAGGTTGAACTGAGGCGTGATTTCTTGCCATGCTGAGGCGACTGCAAGGATTCCAGTATCATAGCAGGTCGCCACGTTGTAAAGTCCATGTTGTTCTTGAAGAACTCGACGTTGCGGGCTGGGTCGATGTGCGTTCGGTGGAAGATTGTCCTGAGCTGAGTGCCGGAGAGGGCAATCTCGTCACGGGTCGTTTCATCACGCGAGGGGCCACGAATGTCGTAGAAGCCAGATTCAGCGACGGCACAGTACTGACCGGGACGGACATTCACCCAGTCTGGTCATTGGACCGGCTGGATTGGATACCGCTGGGTGAGTTGGAAATCGGTGAGCAGGTGGTCAGCAACGACGGCCCTCTGCACTTGGTCAGCCGCGTCGCCCACAACCAACCGACTGACGTCTTTAATATCGAAGTCGACTGCGAGCATGTGTACCAAGTTGGCGACGCCGGGGTTTTGGTTCATAATGCATATCCTGGTGATTTTGCCACAAAGAAGGCACCGACACCTAGTATGAAGTCATCACCATTTGGACCTAAAATTGAGGATGCAATCCCACGCGGCGGCGTCCCGAAGAATTGGAGCAAGGCTGATATCGCAGACGCGATTGACGACTACGAGCTAAGTATTGCTTCCCGCTACGCAGAACAACGGGCATTCGACGCAGCCGGGATTGGCTCTGCAACCGAGCGACTGGCTCATGCCAGACGTATTTCACAGGAGGAAGGCTTCCTAGCTTCACTCCGCAAAGCATTGGAGAACCGAAGTTGATTAGCGAACCAATTGAATACCTGTTGAAAAACAGCGAAACCGAACCTGAGGCATTCGACCGACTAGTCGACGAGTACCGCGAAGGCCGGGATCCAGGAGAATTGCTACAGTTAATTGGTAGCTCAGACAACGATCTTGTTCGAATCGGTGCGTGGATTTTGTCTGAAATTCGCACGTCGAACTACGACACCCCGGAATTTCGGAGTCGTCTGATCAAGCTTACCCAGCACCAGGAGCCAGCGATTCGTCTGCACTCTTTGAATGCCCTATTCCCGCTTCTGGGTCATGGCGACCCCGTCGCAATCGAACTGATTGCGATGCTTCAGTCCGACGAGAATGAAGGCGTACGAATGATGGCGGATGCGGCTGCAGCAAAACTGGTGGTATCGCGGTAAAATTTGACGGGGAGAAACGGGGACAGGGTGTGCCGGGATAAAACCGGTTTGGAATAGAGAATGAAAGTATCTTACGAAGAAGGTTTAGCCAACTACTTCGGCCTTCAGCGGAGGGGCGGATCGGGTGACCGGTCCGTCTTGAGCGTCCGTGCGAAGGGCAACGCAGTCCAGCTATTGAGCTCCGAAATCATCACTTCTGTGTGCCGATCCTGTCCTGTCAGGGAGAAGGCAACATCGTCACCGCCGCAATTGGCGAGGCAGCGACGAACACGGCGGAGTCAGAGAACCTGTGCATGCGTGGACATTCCAAACGCGAGAACCGGGAGGTCTCTCTGGTATTCAGTGGCAATGCGAAGCGATGATTCTCGCCACTGGAACGGTCAGCGAACGTCTCCGACGGAAAGGCTGACATGAACGCCAAAGAGAATTCAGATGAGTCCATAGTACCTGCGACGTCGGCGAACAACGATGGTGCTGAACCATCGGCGGAGTCGATCGAGGAAAGGGACTCAGCCAAGAGGAACTACTTGCAAGCCGACTTGCTCCGGACACCGGGCCGGGCCAAACGCAAGTCCAGCGGACTGCACGGCGTGCGTGAAGCTGCCCGCAAGGACAGCACGCTCAAGTTCACAGCCCTGTTGCATCACGTCAACGTGGACTGCCTGACGGAAGCCTTCTTCAACTTGAAGAAGACCGACGAACAATTGGGGTCTGGCCTTGTATTCGGTTTACATTCCGATGGCGGCCTAAAGAACAACAAGCAGTTGAGGTCGTTTCCGTCGATGATCGAAGCTCAGTAGTACCCAATCCAGGCTTCCCCCGAGGTGAACTTGGAGGGGAGCATGAGAGGCGCGGGACGCGGTGAAGGGGTTGTGCGGGGTGTCGGCGGGTAGTGACCAATCCGGGCTTCCCCCGAGGTGAACTCGGAGGCGAGCATGCGAGGTGCGGGACGCGGTAACGGGGTTGCGCGGGTGTCGGCGGTTAGTGACCAATCCTAGCTTCCCCCGAGGTGAACTCGGAGGCGAGCCATTGCGCCGAGAAGAGGCTATATTTCGGCCCATCGCATATTGCCGTATCTGGTAGTGGACCAGGACACTCGTATTGCCGAGCTGGCCTCGATACTTTTTCAGCAACGCAGACGATTGATTTGTCGTTTCGAGGTCAATCCTGCCCCGGCCGAGTTTATCTCGGTCGAGCGGAGGATTCACCACTAACAACCAGCACGCCACACAACAGCCCCGGCCGAGTTTATCTCGGTCGAGCGAAGGATTCATAACTTAAGACAACCAGTGGCGTGATGGTTCGGCGATCACCACCGAGGTCTTGCTGGACGAAGTCGACTTCGCTATCAACCATAACACCAACAAAAACTCGACTCCGGTGACCGACTGGACGGACCTGAACAGTTTTGGCCAAGCCTATGGTTACAAAGGAACCATGACCGGCGTCTCCTTCGGCTCCGCCACCCCCGGCACCGGCCTAGACGCCTCCCAAGCCGGCGAAACAGGTAATGGAAACGGGTTCATGATGGATAGTGGGGGCGGTTCTGGCGACGGAAATCCCATTGGCGGCGATGATGGAGAAGGTAATTTTTGGGTCAACGTTACGCCCAAAAAGTTAAGTGAAGAGCAGTTGGCGAAAATTCATTTGGAAACGGAGGCCTTAAACCAAAAGTTGTATTACGAAGAGAGTTTGGAATCCGCCATGAGATACGGAAAAATCGTTTTATTTCCGGGGAGTTTATTATTTTCAAATGATCCAGATGTTGCAAACTTTAGGGAAGCGATCTTCTATGGAGGGCAGACTTCTGCCAAGGCTCTTGGTAATACGATCGTTGGAATGGCAACGTTGGGCTTCGTCAACGAAGCCATCGCGACAAATGACAACGATTTAGGATACGGCGGTGCACGATTTGGATTTGAAGTAGCCGCATCGATATTACCTGGAGCACTCCTCACAAAAGTTGGCAAGATAAAATACGGTTGTGAACTATTGAAGGGGAGCCAAGCCT
>JBGSIY010000902.1:0-6770 GCA_041742275.1 Pirellulaceae bacterium
ATCCCCAAAGACCAAGTCGCCTTTGGCGCCACGGTCAAAGTTCTCGATATGGACCTGGACGACGAAGAAGAAATCACTTTGGTCGGTGAAGGGGACGAGGATTATGACAAAAGCCGCTATTTGATCACCAGCCCCATTGGCCAAGGCTTGTTGGGCAAGAAGGTCGATGAAGTGGTCGAGATCCCTGTGCCCAAGGGGACGATCAAGTTCAAAGTGCTGGACATTCGCTACGAATAACGTCTCGGATATCGGGAGCTGTTCCCAACTTCAGGTTTCTCAAAAGGGCAAGAGATAGCGAAACAGGTTGCGCACGGGCTGACCGTCGACGTATGCTTCTGGTTGACCCACAATGCCTTGACCCATATACGTCCCTGGCGGCAGGTTTTGCAGACGCAACACAGGCTGGGGTTGGTAGGAGTTCGCTGCTCCCGGCGTCACATAGGAATTCGGAACCCAGCCTCCACCGTTCGGCATTCCCAACGACGGTGGTTCGTTGGAGTCCAACGACGGTGGGGTCGAGGCGACAGGTATCGAGGTCGGGGGCGGGCCATAGTTTACCCCCCAATTTTCGTTAACCGCAGGATTCGAACCGAACGGGACAGTCGTCCTTCGGAACCAGTTGGGACGCAAAGATGAATTCGGGGTGATTCCTAACGTTGGCAGTTGCAGGAGCCCAGGGTTTGCCGGGGTTCCCACCGCGTAATTCTGCGTCGGCGGAACAAAGGTGGGATAAGGATATACTCCCATTGCTGTCGGATTAAAATTCAGTCCAGAATCGGCGTTGGCTACCTGGGTCGCTTGACCATTTGCTGTCGATGTTTCCAATACGGAACGTCCACCGCTTGCACCCTGGACAGGTTGATTACCCTGTGCTGATAGGTTGCTGCCGGCAGGGGAGTTTGCCGTTCGGTCGATATACGTCATCACGCCTTGGCCCGGTGCCGTGCGACTCACCACTCGCCCCCCAGACTTCAATGGCGACGACGATTCCATGTATTCCATCTTCGCCGGATCTTGCCCCCACAAATTGCTAGAACAAAAATTCGGTGACGTGATCACAACCAGCGTGATACTTGCAATTAGATATTTGACCATGTTCAATTTACTCACCTTTCCCAACGCGGGGCATCTGATCTCTCAATGTTCAGAAGAGAGAAAACCACTCCGGAAATTTTCATCATTGGAGATTCGCGGTGACTCTCACCAGCCGAACCTCAACTCGCTCACAACACGTGAATGCCTCTCGCGATTTCCATCCCGCAACGAGGCGGACAACAATTACGGAATTCGAGCCGAGTCCGTTCAGATGAATAGCAAATTGAACAAGCGAATTCTAGGCAAAAGATGACAATTCCGGCGAGGCATCGCTAGCAGTGGTTGGCGGGATTATTTCGCGGAGCCCACATCATCGTTGATTTTTTTGGCGATGGCAATTTGAAACGCCCCAAAGAACAATGTCATCAGGGGGCTAACATAATTAAATACGCAGTAGGGGAGATAGCTGATCGTAGCAACGCCTAGCACCCCCGATTGAGCCGCACCGCAAGTATTCCAGGGGACTAAAACGCTGGTAACGGTTCCGGCATCTTCCAACGTTCGGCTCAAATTCTCTGGGGCCAAACCCCGCTCCTCAAACGTTTTGCGAAACATCCGCCCGGGGACCACAATCGCCAAATACTGGTCGGACGCCGTGAAATTTAAAACCAAGCAACTTGCCGCCGTGGTACCAATCAACGCGCCAGTCGATTGAGCCATTTTAACCAGTGGCATCGTAATGCGTTCCAAGAGCCCCACGGCCTCCATTGCCCCTCCAAAACACATAGCACAAACGATCAGCCACACCGTATTCAGCATCCCCACCATGCCTTTGCTCGTTAACAATTTAGCAGCCCGTTCGTCCGCTACGGGTATCTGCGTTTCCAGAGCAATCGCATTGACCACGGCATTGTAGCCACGCAACGGATATTGAAAAAAGGATTCGTTCTGCGCCGCTGCTTCCACTGGTTCGCTTGTTCCAGAGGGCTCTTGGGCAGCTCGCGTTTCGCCCGTCGGCGTTTCGCCCGTCTGCTCTTGCCCCGCAGTTTGTGCCGACAGCGCCAACATCTCGGCACGCTTGGCCACTTGAGCGTCAACTTGAGGCGAAAGTTTGGCCACCAATTCCGGTTGAAAAACAACCGCGACGACGGCCCCTAACAACATGGCGATGAACAGAGTCGTCGCGGCATCGATACGAAAAAGGATCATGACTACCACAGCTGCGGGCACGAGAAACAACCAAGGTGTGATGCTAAACGTATCCAAAATCAAGTTCGACAAATCGTCTTGGGCGACGGCATCGGGAGCCACATTTAAATTGGAGCCCAGGACCGCAAAGGCAATGATGGTAATGGTGTACGACGGGATAGTCGTCCACAGCATATAACGAATATGAGTAAACAATTCCGCCCCGGCCATCGCCGGCGCGAGATTCGTCGTATCCGACAGTGGAGAAAGCTTGTCACCAAAGTAGGCCCCGGAAATAATCGCCCCGGCAACCATGGGCAAGGGAATTTCCAATGCTCCACCAATGGCGATCAGCGCCAACCCCACAGTGGCCACCGTTGTCCAACTACTTCCTGTGGCCAATGAAACAATGGAACTGATCAGCAAGGCGGCAATTAAAAATGTACCCGGTGAGAGGACCTGCAACCCATAATAAATCATGGCGGGCACGACTCCACTGATCATCCAGGTTCCCGAAAGACCACCGATCAGAAGCAGAATCAATATGGCATTCAACGAGGAACTGAGACTTGCCACCATGCCTTGAACAATTTCCTGCATCGTGACCCGAAGTGACACCCCCACAACGGACGCAATGCCTGCGGCAAATAAGAGTGCGATTTGGTTGGCGCCGTAGGTTGCATCCGCGCCATAGAGCCAGACATTGACGCCCAACAAGGCGATCAAGACGATTACGGGAAAAACGGCCAGCCACAACGGAATCTGGGCAATACGTGCCGTGCGTTCGTTCAAATTTTCCAATTGCGTTCTCCTAGGAAATCATCCGCAACTCTTAAGTCCTCGGCCTCACTCGCGACCCATAGATTAACCTAATCGCCTCGCTCCTTGAATACCAACGTTTTTTCGATCGCCCCCAGCACTAGAAGCCTTGGAATACTGCCAGTCGCCGGGCCTTAGATCGCAAACGTCTTGCGTGACAGGGTCCAAAGTGGTTTCAGAGTCTGATTGCAGGACAGATCCTTCGTGGTTGGGACTGGGCTTGCCTGGGCAGACCTGGGGCAATAGGATCGCCAAAAGCTGCCCCCTCAACTTCCATCTGGCAGATTTAGCGATTAAATCCATCGCTCCGTTAAACCTTTTTCGGGTCGGATCAAATTCCCGATGGCCCCTCAAACGCCCGTCGACTTCCCGGAAAGATTAATTGAAACGTCGTTTGCCCGGGTGACGGGTTCAAACACCTAATTTCGCCTTGGTGGTCATCCATAATTCGCCACGCCTTGGAAAGTCCAAACCCAAGTCCTCGCCCCGCCTCGCGACCGGAAAAAAACGGATCGAAAATACTGGGCAATATGGACTCAGCGATGCCAATTCCACTGTCTTGAACCGTCACTGCGACTCCGTTCGCCTCAGTGGGTTCCAAGGTGATTTGAATTTCGCCCTCGCTGCCAATCGACTCGATCGAGTTTTTCAGGATCGCCTTAATGGCTTCCGCGATCTGCTTGGGGTCGCTATCGATCAACAGGGATTCGTTAGGTTCGTTCCGTTTAATGATGATCTGCGCGTTAGTAAGTTGATTCCTGAGTTCCTCAACGACTTGTCCTACCAATGCCTTCAAATCCACCACTTGGGCTTCGACCGGCGGAGGATTAGCGAACAGCATTAAATCAGAAATCATCTGATGGGCCCTCATGGCTTGCTGATGGATCGTGATCAATTTTTTGCGGCGAGCAGGATCGACTTCGGATTTTGCCAAAGTCTCGGCGCGGATAGAAATATTAGCCAACGGATTGTTAATCTCATGGCTGGCACCATATGCCAACAGACGCAACGATCGGAGCTTTTCCGTTTGCAGTTGCGTCGAAAAATCGGCTGAAGACGCGTTTTCAACGCAAGTTGTCTGTGATGGGGAATCCCCTGCTGGACTGTCAACATTCGAAATATCGCCCATTGCGAAATCAGAATTCTGGCAAAACTGCGGCGAAGAATAATGTTCCGACGCGTCCGCAGGGGAGGGGGGGATCGGCGTTTCCTCTTGTGGAGAAAGATCTCTATTTGGGTGTGACGGCGGCATGTTTGGCAGGAAGGCCTGGAGGACCCAGGTTGCCATCACCTGCTCCACGCCCTCTCCGCTCGTGGGCAAACATTTCCATAAGGTCTTCAACAAACGCTTGCGAACATTGTGCCTAACGATTCGCTTTGCTATGGGCAATGAGAGGGCAGCCTTGTTGTCGAGAGATCTGATCAGAAGACGGCGGATTCGACGAGGAACGGAACGTTTGCTCCATTCGCTAGGCCCGATCCATCGAAATTGCCTCTGGATTTCTTTCGGGGTGTGCCAAGCCGAGGCACCCAGTTGGGCTAATATTTCTTGCTCCAACTTGTTAGTTTGGCAACTCATCCAAGTTACGAATTCCAGCCATTCCGCAGCGCGGCGACCCGTGATCCTGTGATGGTACGATGCCAATACGAGGAGCAACCGTGAGTCGGCAGCACATTGAATAGAGAGATTCGCCGCCTTGGCTGCTGCGGCATCGCTCGCTCGAAAGATTTGCAGCACGGCGAGCAGCGACAATACAGGCACTGGGAGCCTCTGAGATTGATCCAACCGCCAGAGGCACTCCATCCTAGCAGTTCTCCATCAAATGAATTTTGGAAGTAGGCCTTCGCGGCACGGCTTGGTGACAAATTAATCGGGACTGGACAATCAGTAGTTGCGAGGGCTCTCGAGCGTCGACTCATGCCTCACTTCCCCACAAAACGTAACAATCCGTTTTCTAGTTTGGCCCGTGCCAAATAGCCCGTGCAAATCAGGCATCGCGATGAATTAGGCATCGCAATGAAACAACAACCGGATCTCGCGATAGCGGGCGTTCCGCAGGCGTGCAGAACCGACAGCTAACGCGGTCCGATTTCCGTCGGTTCGCTTTTTTTTCTGAAACAGTACGAACCCGAACTTCAAGCCGCCGTATCTCTTCAGGCCACGTGTTCCATTTCGAGCATGGTGCAAGCGCGTTCCAGCAACTTGTCCACTTCGAACGGTTTATTCATGAAGTCATTAGCGCCGGCAGCTCGCAGCTCATTAATTTTGTCTTGCTCGACCATCCCGGAAATGCAAATGATTTTCACCATCTCCATTGTCGGATCCATGCGAACACGCTGGCAGACTTCTTTGCCATTGATGTCGGGGAGCATCACGTCCAAGATCACAAGATCGGGTCGGAACTCCTTGACCAACATCCCGGCATCAAAACCGTTGTTGGCCGTTTTAATGTCGAATCGTCCGTCGCTTTGAAAGACATCCGACATCAATTCCACCAAATTTTCGTCGTCGTCCACGATCAACAGTTTACGTTTGCCACTTTCGAGGGCATCCGTTGGAATGCCGTTGTCTCGCATAAACGCGAATAGTTGATCGCGAGGAATTCGGCGAAAGCGACTACCGGGGACACGAAAGCCCTTCAAGGATCCATTGTCAAAACAGCGAATGATCGTCTGTTGACTCACCTTGCAGATCTTTGCTGCCTCTCCCGTCGTAAATACAGTCTTCGAGCTCATGAGAATCATCCTCTCCCTAGTGATGCCAAGCGGTTATCCGTTCGTGCGTACCGTTGCCAATTCCTTTTGACCGCACATCCAAACCGCAAAAAGTCAAATCCACAATCCCCCTCAAAACCTTCAGCGTCTCTCGCCTTCCGGCCTTGTCCGCCTATCGCAAACTACTTTGGCATGGTTAGTCGGAAAAGTCGCCACGATCGACCACCTTAACCAGAACTACCCGAATTACCAAGGTGCCCGAATTATAGTGGACTACCCAAACGGGTCAAGATTAATCCAAAACTCGTAAGTCTTTCTCTGGCAATACTTTACAAAACATGCCGCGTTCTGGGTAATTTTTATCCATGGATACCACAAAAAACAGCATTTTACCGAAACGACGTTCTCGCTATAGTCTCGCGCTTCACAACAATCCAGTTCGTTCAACAGCACATGCCGAATATTACCCATCACTTTTTTCACGCAATCATCAACCTAGGAGTCATTTCCTCGGTTCTTTGCTTCGCTGTGGGCTGCGGGACCACACAACAGCGGACGGCGACAGAGCAGTTGGTCGTGAGCGATGCCGTGGACAAATCGATTGATCAAATCGACTTCCGTTCTTTGGCGGGTCAAAAGGTCTTTTTCGATACCAGCTACATTCGACCGATCAAGGCCGATGGGTTCGTCAGTGCCGACTATGTGATCAGCGCTCTGCGTCAGCAAATGATCGCCGCCCACTGTTTGATGCAGGATGTCCGAGAAGAAGCAGACATTGTCGTTGAGGCCCGAATTGGAACGTTGTCAACCAATCGGCACGAAATCGTGTATGGCATACCCAAGAGCACCGCTCCCTCCCTGGCTGTGGCGGCCATTACCAATCAACCGCTCTTGCCCGCAATTCCCGAATTGGCCGTGGCTCGCAGCGATTCCACGTTGGGGGTTTCCAAATTGGCCGTTTATGCCTATGACCGCGAATCCAAGGAACCGATTTGGCAATCCGGAACGTCACG
>JBGSIY010000903.1:0-4832 GCA_041742275.1 Pirellulaceae bacterium
ATTTCTGTTCAACGTCATGAAGAGGTTTTTGGGGGGATCGAGACTGATATCCAAAAACGAGTGATCGTAAAAGAACGAGTCGAATCGAACTGAGTTGCTGTCTAGGACTGAAATTATAAGACTCCTTCAGTCGCAATATGTTGGAACAAGGTCTGCTGAGATCAAACTAAAGCGATACAACAACGGCGGTCAAACGACAGGCACCGCTCTGTTTTTGTATTGATTATTCCTGCGAACAAGTGCTTCGGCCCTGTTCGCATTTTTTATGGAATGGCTAAAATCTACGTGAAAGCCGATTTCAAATATGCGGACTGCCCGGTTCAGAGGGCCGGCCTATCAACTTGCGGAAAACGTTCTGCATGACAACGGTTTAAAATTTAAATGAAGAACAAGGGGGCGATTGATGGCCAAAAGAACGATTCGCGATGTCGATGTGGCGGGAAAAAAGGTTTTAATTCGTGTGGACTTTAACGTCCCGCAAGACGCCGATCAATCGATCACGGATCCGCGCAGAATTGAAATGGCGATTCCCACGATCCGTTCGGTACTGGAGCGTGGTGGCAGTGCCATTTTAATGAGTCACTTGGGGCGTCCGGACGGCGCACCGGATTTGAAATACAGCTTGCGCCCCGTTGCGGAAAAACTTGCCGAGTTGATCGGTACTCCCGTCCTGTTCGCCGGTGATACCGTGGGGGACGAAGCGATTGCCAAAGCCGCTGCGTTGGAGGCGGGGCAAATCTTGGTTCTAGAAAACGTAAGATTCAACGCGGGAGAGAAGAAGGGGGAGGCCGTTTACGCACAGACATTGGCTGACATGGCGGATGTGTACTGCAATGATGCCTTTGGGACCTGTCATCGCAAGGACGGTTCGATGTATGCGGTTCCTTTAGCCATGGGAAGTAAACCGAAGGTTGTCGGCCTGCTTGTGGAAAAAGAAATCAAATACCTGAGTGACGTGATCCGCTCGCCCGAACGCCCCTTCGTGGCCATTCTGGGAGGCGCCAAAGTTTCCGACAAGATCAAGGTGATCGATAATTTGTTAGAGGTTTGTGACCGTGTGTTGATCGGCGGTGCCATGGCTTATACTTTTTCATTGGCCTTGAAAGGGCAAGTCGGTAAAAGTTTGGTGGAACCGGAAAAAGTGGAATTGGCCAAGTCTCTAATCGAAAAAGGCGGAGATAAATTAGTTCTGCCCTTGGATACTCATTGTGGTGATTCATTTAGCAGCGATTGTGAAAAACGCCTTGTGGCCGCCGGGCAAATTCCTGACGAATTCCAAGGCTTGGATATCGGTCCAGAAACAGCCGCGCTGTATGGCAAGATCATTCGCGAGGCAAAAACGGTCGTTTGGAATGGCCCAATGGGTGTGTTTGAGATGCCTCCGTTTGACGCGGGAACGCGAGCAGTTGCCCAAGCCATTGCTGATAGTTCAGCGACCAGTATCATTGGCGGAGGTGATAGCGCTGCCGCCATTTCGCAACTGGGTTTTGAGGATCAAGTCAGCCATGTTAGCACGGGTGGCGGAGCCAGCTTGGAGATGCTCGAAGGGAAGAGTTTTGAAGCCGTCGCGATTCTCGACGACATCTAAACGTAAACCATTCGCAGCCAAAATCGGCAATGAGCGTCTCGGTAAAACTTGATTTGGGTTAAGCAATTGACATGAAACGTCGCCAGGGGACATTCCTGGGCGACGTTTTTTTGTGTTTACACCAAATGGGCGGATGTTGTGTTTAACCCGGGAGCGGGTGGGGGGAGAACAGGTTGGCGCCCCCAACCTCAGTATGAGTCGTTCGTTCTCCCCTCGACAGAAACCCTTCAATAATAACCCGGTGACTTTGACGTCTGGAGAATGAGGTTGGTTTGGGTAAAGGCGATGTTGTAAAACCTTACCGAAAATTCTTGAAAATCCGGTTTTTTAAAAAAATGCTCGCGGAAAAAAAGTTTTTCGCTAAAGCTTTCGTCTGTCCCACAACACAGCAAGCGATAGACTTTGTGAAGTCGACCGAGAAGGGGAGCCGCTGAAGGTTCTGCTGTTCTCGTCGGCATGGGAGAAGGCCATCCGATTCCATTTCTCTTTTTTTCGCCACGTGTCATGCACATTGGATTATAAACGATGATGAACGACCTCGACCTCTTGATGCAAAATGCTCTGTTGCGAGACCAGCTAGAGCCGTTTATGGATGAATCCTTGTTAGTGATTGACTTGGAAAAAATGCCCACTCAAGAAGAAAACCAGTACTTGGCCTCTCTGTTAGCATGGGAACGTGCACCTGTCCTGCCCATTCGCGATTGGTTTGAACCGGCACTTGAACTGCCGGGGCATTATGAATTCACTGATGAAGAACTGCATCAGCAGCTGCATCAATTAATCGGTCGATTATTCGAGAAAAATATTGTTTTGGAGATGACCGATCATTTGTCCGATCGGCAACTTTACAATTTGATTTGTCGAGATATTTTACCCGCGCAGGAAAAACGAGTCGGCCTGGCCCAATCGATTTTGCACTGGAGCTGTTTAGATCCGATCTCTGAAGAAGAGTCATGGTTGCGATATTACGCTTCGGAACGCGAGCGTCAATCTTGGGCCGTCGAGAATGATTTGCGATTGCCTCCACGTGAACTTCTGCCTTTTCCACGAAAACTGCCTCAAACGATTTAGACGCTAATAGCTGGCTGTCATTGGGGAACCGTTGAGTCGTTTTGTGGGACAATGGCTCGCTTTAATCAAATGGGGGCAAAGCGGACAAATGGGCCGTTATACGTTTGGCGACCAATCCTGGCGCGAACGAACGCCAACTAGCCTGTCTTTTTATTTTTCGCCACCTTTTGCAGCAGTGATTGCCGCCCAGTCGGGTTTCAGCGGAACTCAGGTGTTTGCGGTGGAAGAAGCCCGTGGAAGAAACCCAGGGTGGCCTGGTTCGAATTGGAGAAATACGGATTTGTTTTCAAGGGTTGCTGTGATCCTAGAATTTTTCATTTAAGATAGTTCCTTCGGGCTCAACGAACTCAGCGTTCGCAGGCCGAGCCCATGAGAAAAACTGACGTTAACTTCTTCAATCCATTTACCTGAGAAGCCCAAGATATGACAGCTAAAAACGAGGCGGAACAAGTTGCAAAACAGCGGACTTTCCTGGGGCATCCGATCGGTCTGTATGTTCTGTTTTTTACTGAGATGTGGGAACGATTCAGTTATTACGGAATGCGCGCATTGTTGGTCTTGTACATGGTTGACTTTTTCAAGTGGACGCAAGAGGACGCATCTAAAATCTACAAATGGTATACGGCACTTGTTTATCTGACGCCGTTGCTGGGTGGATTTTTGGCCGATCGTTATTTGGGAAATCGGATGGCCATTATCATTGGGGCCATCCTCATGGCCGTTGGGCATTTTCTAATGGCGTTTGAGGAGTTGTGGATCTTTTATGCGGCTTTGGGTTTTCTCATTATGGGGAACGGTTTTTTCAAACCGAACATGTCTGTTCAGGTGGGGCGTTTGTACCCGCAAAATGATCCGCGACGCGATGGTGCCTACACGATTTTTTATATGGGTATTAACATTGGCGCGTTTTTGGCGCCACTCGTGTGCGGTGCCCTGCGAGATACAAAAGCCTTTGGTTACCACTGGGGTTTTGGTGCTGCCGGCATTGGAATGGTGTTGGGTTTGATCACTTATTTGGTGGGGCTTCCCTTTATCAAAGAACTGCAAGAGGGTGCCGTTTTTGAAGGGGCTGATGCGAAACCCGATCAAAATGAGGACGCCGATGCCATGTCGGAGGCGGAGGCCGCCAAGACGCCTTCGGTGCTGGGTTGGCTGAGTGAGGCGTCCGCGAAGATTGTTTATGGTATTGGCGTGTTTTTTATTGCGGGTTCGATTGCCGGATATTTTTTAGGGGCGGTTAGTTTTGACAATTTGGTTGCCTCCATCATTGCTGGCGGATCTATGTTTTTTGCTGGTTGGATTGTCGCCAACTTAGACATGGCGGTTCGCGATCGCGTTTTGGCAATTTACGCATTGTTCGTGTTTGTCGTATTCTTTTGGGCTGCATTTGAACAGGCCGGGAATGCCATGAATGTCTGGGCCGATCAGACGACCAACCGATACCTAACAACAGAAGCACCCGAACCGGACTTGTACCCCGAGGCCCCCGTTGATTTGCAAGAAGAGGGCTTGTTGGCGACCATGGGGAGTGCCTTCGCTAAAATTTTCCAGTTGAACCCCGTCCTGACGACCTCGTTTCAATCGATCAATGCGTTTGGCATCGTGGTCTTCGCGCCGATTTTTGCTTGGCTTTGGTTGTACCTCGCTGAAAAACGAATCAACGTTTCGATTGCCATGAAAATGTCCTTGGGGGTATTCCTCCAAGGCCTGGCGTTTGCGTTGATGATTTGGGCGGCATTGTACGAGAATCAATCTTCCGAAGTCAGTCTGAAGGCGTTGCCCGCGTCGATGGTTGAGAAGGATGGAGTTGTCCATTTCTACGACGCACCGAACTTGGGGCAAACCGAAGCGATCGGCAATTATGGTCAGTTTGGGGACTCGGCCGAAGAGACGATGATAGCCCAAGGTGGAAGGATGAGATTTGCTGATGGCAAATTATCGATTTCTGGAGTGTTGGATAGCAATCATCGCGATCGGATTTTGCGAGGTACAGTGGATCCGGGATTCCTAGCACAGATTCATGACTTCGTGCAAAAAACCCAAGAGGCGAAGAAGTCGGACTCGGCTGCAGGAGGAACCACTGGTTTCACTGTCGAACAGAAGATCGAAGACCTGCCCGCAGGGTTCGAGCCGCGTTATTTAACTGGTTTTGGAGAAAAAAATCTGCGTTTCG
>JBGSIY010000904.1:0-6610 GCA_041742275.1 Pirellulaceae bacterium
ACTCGAGTCCAACTGTTCTCCGGCATCTCTGCGGGATCAGCCATGTGTTGCATTTGACCAAACTGGATATCCTGAATGATGCTCGCTATGGACTTGCCCGGAATCAACCATCCGACCACGGCGAGAGACAAGAGACTGACCATCACGATGCCACAAAGGGCCGCGCGCCAATGCCCCCGGGCTACCATCATGATGAACAATGGAATCGCATAGGTCGGCTTGCCTGCGGCGAGGGCAAAGCCAAATCCACCCCATCTTGGTCGGTGCCCCCAATGCAACGCAATGATCGTCCCCAGTACCAACTCGAACGTAAAATAACCAGCAAACAAGGTTCCGTAACCACTCCGTGACGTCAGCACGATCAACAAAACCGCCAACCACATTACCAGCGATGGCGTACAGTCAGACGCCTTCAATGCCAGCCATGCAAGCGTGCCTGCCATGCCCACAATGGCCAAAAAATACATCCATTCACCGATCTCCAGCGGAATCGCTCCCAATGGCAAGTGCCAGAGGAAAATTGATGGCATATAGATTGGCGAGGCCCGCGATACCGGATATCGCTGCGTGTATTCCTCCCCATAGGGACTTACACGTTCCAAGACCGAAACCGCCGGCCAATAGATGCCGTTGTGATAATCGCAAAAACCAAAATTGACCCCATCCAACGGCCCGGGCTGATGGTAATTGCGAGCGGCTCGATAGCCAATCGCGATCACGACCAGAAGATTCAACCCGATCAAAACGGCTGTAACGGCGAGATGGTTTTTGTTTTTGCTCACAATCTTCCTGGAGACCTAACTAGCGATACCGATTCGTTCATATTCAATTTTTACCCCTTTGGCTAAATGTTCCCATTAAGAATTGGAACGCGATGGATTGATCGAAACCGGTTGGCGTTCGGGTTGTGGGATGAGAACCGAGTGCCAAGGTAATTCGGCTCATCCAAAAATCAAAGTGGAATAAAACATTAGTCTAGTTCCCGCCACTCAATCCAGGAAAGACCATTTCGATAGCTCCGACAAAAGAACGATTTTGCCTCTATCCGCTTGCCCGAACTGAAAATATAAACAACACTGAACGGGGTTCGCCGTTGCATTCCAATCAACTTCCACTCAACTCCAAAAAAATAATGTCGCGACTGGAAAAACTCACTGCCATGTTGGCCGAAAGCCCGCAAGATATCTTTTTGCGTTACGCCATAGGGATGGAACTCAAGGGGCAGGAGCAGTATGAAAAGGCCATCTCGCTATTTACCGAATTGACGAGAGAAACGCCCCCGTACGTTCCCGCGTTTTTCATGTCAGCTCAATCCCTAGCGGCGGTCGATCGCATCAACGACGCTCGCTCGGTGCTACGTGACGGAATTGAAGTCGCTCGAGTCCAAGGGGACTCTCACGCGGCGGGGGAAATGAGCGAATTCTTGGCGTCCCTGGGGTCCTACGGCGAGTGATCCGTTTTTTTGCGCTCCATTTTAGGTTTTGTTCATTTTTTAATCGGACCATGGCACACGTCAATAAGTGCCTGCGCGACAACAAGCTAAGAGCTTACTTATTTTCTCGACGTGCTGTCTGCCCTTGTGCCTTGCCGGTT
Organism: Pirellulaceae bacterium; assembly: GCA_041742275.1. Taxonomy (GTDB): domain Bacteria; phylum Planctomycetota; class Planctomycetia; order Pirellulales; family Pirellulaceae; genus BJ22. The sequence goes on from JBGSIY010000904.1 coordinate 1,594, forward strand.
GCCAAACCCCAACAAGCGAGATGCGCGAACCACGCGGGGGAGGAGGCCCAGCGGCGTTTCCAATAGTAATTCGCTCGATGCCACAGACGTGCCCGCCACAGACGACTACGCGACTCGGGACTGTCATTCGCCAACGCTAATCGAACACCTTGTCCTCTGAAGTACTGCCAGATATAACGTTCGCTTGCTCGATCGGCGCTGATAACGTGTTGCACTCCGTTATGCGGAACCCATTGCCCGCGATAACCCTGTTCCACCAGGCGACTCATGAAATCAATTTCGTCTTCGCCTAAAACCAAATTGCCGCGTCGACCCAGTTGGGTGTTGAACTCAAACTGTCTCAGCACATCGCCGCGGAGAGCAAAATTAGCTCCGTAGGGAAAACGCCCTCGAGTCAGCTCAATCGCTTCGTCACCCAAATCTCTGGCGGCAAAACAACCGGCAGCTGCCGTCCAATTTTCGCTCAACCATGCCGGTTTCCCGGTCGGAAAGACGGGTTCGATGGCCGCACCCCAAAAAGCAAATTCGGGTTGTTCAACAAACGCTTGGGCATAACGTGTCAACCAATGTTCAGGAACGCAAACATCATCATCGGTCCAAATCACAAGCTGGCCAATCGAGGAGGCAATGGCACAATTTCGAGCAAACGTGTGACCTGTCTGTTTCTCAACGAGCCGCACTAGCGGCAAACCCGCATGTTCCAGCTCGTTCAAAACGGACGGCGTCTCGTCTTTGGAACCGTTGTCGACGACCAAGACGCGGAGATCCCAGCCCGTGGGAACGGCCGCACGTTGCAGTGACTTCAAAGTCGAACGAAGTGATTCAGCACGGTTCCAAGTGCAAATGGCGACTTCCATTATGTTTGCCATAGCCGCTCTCTGTTGCCTTGAATTTTAAGCATCCAATCATCAGACGATCATTTGATCAATTGGGCAATTTCTTTAGTCGTTGGGCGAATTCATCAATGGGATCGACTGAGTAATTCTGACGAATGGACTTCCCCGCACGCTCACCCATCTCGCGCCATTGATGACGCTGTTGCCAAGCACGCTCCATGGCCTCATCCAAAAGATCGATCGTAGCAAAAGGAGCAATGAACCCCGACTCACCGTCTCGCATCAGTTCAGAATTGCGGCCGGTGTCGGTTGTGATGGCCATGCGATTGCACAACATGGCCTCCACGACAACCAGTGCCGCTCCCTCATACCGCGAAGGGAGCAGCAGAGCGTGATGATCCCGCCATATATCAGCAACGTCCGTGCAAAATCCGCCAAACTTCAGTTGATCGCCCAAATCATGCATTTTGATCAGATCACGCAACTGGGCTTCGTTCCCTTGGTCCTTGCCAAAAAAGGTGATTTCCAGGTTGCGCTCACGCCATTTGGGCTTGCGCATCACATCCACAATCAGATCGTGACCTTTGGATTGAAAATGAACCCGCCCCACGCAGGCTAAACGAAAAGTCGGTTCGGTGCTGGGCCAGCCCACATTCACATTTCGATCGACATTGAAGGGGTTATCAATGATCTCAGCGTTGTCGAGCTTCATCGCGAGATTCGTTTCTACTTTGTGCTGATTTTCTTGCGACACAAAGTAGACTTTTTTGGCGTGTCGATACCAAGTTCGGTAGGACTCCAACGTATCGCTGTGAATAAAGAAAAAGTTACTCGCGCTCTGCACATTGATGGCGTACGGAATGTTTTGCCGAATACAGTCATCGGCCACAGGGATCCGATCGGGATGGTACCCCAATGTCACCAGCACGGCGTCGGGATTGACCTCATCGATCCACGAATTGCCTTGACTATTGCGACGGATGGCTGATAGTCGTTGCTTTTGCGACTCCCAAAAGGTCAACGGTTTGTCCCGGAACCAAATTTTAGCTCCATGTTTTTCCAGATCTTTTAGATGTGCGGCCGTTGTTGGCCACCACTTAAAGTTGACAAAAACTTCGTGGCCGGCGTTTTGGAGTCGGCGCGCGGTCTTATACCACAGCTCTTCACTTCCGCCCCACGGAACACCTGACATGCATGAATAAAAACCGAATTTCACAGCCCACTCGATCAATCAAAAAACAATTCGACTTCGCACCCCACTACGCAATCTCTTACACCACTCGTTCGCGGTGCTCTCGCTACTCCGCCCCTCATCCGGCTTTTGTCACGGACAGTTCGCCTCTAGCCCCAAAACTGTCACCCTCGCTTTCGTCCTCGGACTGAATGGTCTCGGAGGCTTCTGGCAACTTTTTATAGTTGTCTTTGGCGAAGTCATATATTTTCTTCAATAACGGATAATCTGCATAGAAATTTTCTCGCAGATAATCTGGCACCTTTTCATCGTAGTTTGACACGTTCAACTGTTGCAGATTCTCGCCCGGTTTATTCAAAATTTTGGCTAAATTCGAAATTGTTGTCTGCATATCTTCGAAAACTCCGATATAAACGAACCTTTTACGGAGCTTTTCCTCGTAATTATCTAAAGTGATGTCCTGGGGCAGATGGTGAAACAGCCAGTAAGGATAGTTGCGGACGTATTCAGTAACGGAGCTGAATTGGTCGGCAAAGTTGACAGCTTTCCCGCGAAACCAAAACCGCCCCTCGGCACTGCGCCCTTTCGCAAAAAAGTACATGGATACCGTTAGATCAAAAGGATCGCGGATGATCGTAAAGTACTGATCAATTTCGGGATAATAGTAAGGCAACCCGTAACCGCGTCCATGATTGAAATGTCCATGAATGCAGCGGACATCGGGCAGCCAATTTCCCTGCGCGTCTTGAGTTTCGACCTTCGGTAACAGAATGTCCTGCGATTCATCTTGATTGAGTTTGTGATACGTATCACCAAACCATTGCTTCAGGAGCCGCACGACGCTCGTCCCTGCACATTTGGGAATGTGGGTATAGATAATCGGTTTGTTCGGATCATATTGTTTCATATTGGCTGCCTCCCTGTTTCTGTTCGCAATCGCAACACACGGCCAAATCCCTGGCTGCTGTTGCCTCGTTGTTTTTGTTTATTTCGTGAAGTCATGTCGCACCGACTTCATGCCTGCTCGTCGGGCCGCGGTTCTTCCTCGGTTTTTTGTGGAGACTCGATTTTCGAATCAGGACCTGGGACCGGCGGCTTTTTTACTTGCTGTTCCATTTTTATGTAATTGGCAATTCGTACACGGGCCTTCATCAACCGTGCTCGGGTATCTTGATAACGATTCTGTAACGTCTCATATTTGTCGCGAAGCGATTGGATTCGATTTTCGACCTGGACAATTTCGTCCGGCAGCCCTTGCAATCGGCTGATCGCCAAGTTCAGTTCCAATTGCAACGCTTGTGGTTCATTCTCGTTTAAAACGGGATTGTTTGGAAACAGCGATTTCAAAGAAAAACCGTTCTCCACCCGAGCGAAGCCTCGTTGTGGGTCATTTAAAATCCGTGGTGGGAGGGCCACAGGTCGCCCCGCTTGACGGGATTCTGCTCCCGACTGCACCATCGCCTCGATTAATTCGATCATGCGGTCCGATGCCGCTTCCCTCAGCTCCAGTTGGTCGTGCAAAACCGTATTTTGAAACAACAGCTTGGCTGCCGGCGGATTAGCTAATTCGTTGAGAATCACATTCAAATGCTTGGGCGCATTGATCATCCAAGCGGCCGGCACAAAATGAGGCGTGTTATGGAAATCCAAAATCGCCGTTGGTCTTCCCAGCAATACACTTTCCAAATACAAAGTCGATGGGGTGGTAATCACGGCATCGGCATTTTCAATCGCCGAAACGATCGATTGCGAACCTTGCGGACTTCCTTCATCAGCGGCGGGCAAACCCAATTCTTCATTTAATCCATCGGTTAGCCGCCATCGCACCTGCAGTTCTCGGCCATGGATTCGAGGATTCGCCTCCAAACGCAAGCGAATATGCTCTAACGATTCCGTCACGGCCTGACGCTGGCGATCGTTGAAGGCCGGCGTGTTGGCCGTCGCAATCAACAACCGAAAGGGCCCGTGGTCTTGAATCGGCAAAACTTCCTGTTGGCCGAGGGAATCCAGGCGGGGCATACCCACGACTTCGCATTTCCCCACATTCCCCCACGACTCGATAATTCGGGCTTGACCCCGGCCTATGCAGGCTAATTTATGCCCAATGATCGGTTGAAAAATGGAGCCGTCAGCCAACTCCGGATGTTCGTACAAATTGCGATATTCCAAGATCCCGTCGGCCAAAATCAGAATCGGGACTCGACCTGCTTCAAAAATTTTCCTCAGTGCATGCACTTCGTCCCAGCGATAGTGCATGTGTGTGATCACAATGCCCGCGTCTGCGGGAGGCTCCCATTGACTGAGTTCATCGAGCACGATTTTGTAAGGCATGCGCAACTGCGGTAACCAGCTCTGATACAAGCTGCTTCGATCGGCAAACCGACAAAGTATGTAAGCTGTGTGACCAGCCATCCGCGGCCTTATTGTTTCAAGGTTTCCATAAGAATGGGGCAATAACGAGTAGGGGGCTATAACAAAAATACTTCTGTGCAGGTAGTCGAAACTCCCGCTCTCCCCCACGCTAGCATACTTATTTTACTCGAGACGGAAGAAATCCCAAAACGGTACTTCTGTGGGTGGGGTTTAGCGTTTGAGCATCAATCGTTCTGGAAGCTGCGTGACCCAGTTGGAATTGGCTTCATATTGCAACCGCCACATTGTTTCGCCAGCGATTTCTTGAAATAGTTCACCATCGCGTCGCGTAAAGTAGTTCCGCCAGTCTCCAACAACCCCTCTCCGGGCCTTGGCCGTCGCGACGCCCTCACCGGACTTTCGCCCTGTCATTTTTTCAAAACTGACCGAATCTGCGATCTGTTCCACAAGTTGCAAGTCTGCCGTGACCCCTAAAAATTCAAACACGTTCCGCAGGACGACCATGGGATTTGTTTTCATAGACTCATAACTGACGACCAGAGCGCCCGCCGCCAGTTTCATTCCACTTTGAATCTCCACCCAATGCGTCGCCCAGCGGCGGATATCGTCGTCGGTG
>JBGSIY010000905.1:0-15950 GCA_041742275.1 Pirellulaceae bacterium
CTGCTCTCGCTGTTCAAATTGCGGGTTGGGAGTATTGGGTCGGCCTTCTGAATCGCCGGGACGGTTGTTGAAATTGGAGGCTCGTGGAAGTTCATTGGCCACTTGGTCGCGCGACTGGGGTGGGGGGCCAAATTCAGGTCGACGCGATCCCTCGAAAGACTGGCTCCGTTGTTGTTCCACTCGCTGTTGGCGGCGAACTTCTCGTACCTCGATATCTTCACCGGGGAGTCGCGACTGTTGTCGCTCGACTTCTTGCAACGCTTGAGCAAAAGCGACCTTCGCTTCTTGTTGCATCTCAGGATCGGTGAACAGATCACCAATTCCTCCACCCAGTTGTTGGCGAATTTCCAAGATCGCGTTGACGTTTTCGGATACGGGGGTGGGGGGCGTGTTGGCAAGGTTCGCGTTCGTTTGTATTTGTGGCCGAGTCAGTGGCGGCGTGTGAAGTAGTTGCTGAGGTTCTGTGAAGCCGGTGACGGCCGTCTGCACTTGGGGGATCACCCGCTGCGATTGTCTTTGGTTGGTATCGATTGGATCTTGAGGAAATATCGGTAAATTATCAACTCGCACAAAAAGATTTGTTTGTCCATCAGGGACGTGAATCGGTTCGCGGTTAGGCGGCAACATACGAACAGCGGTGGGCATGATAGGTGGCACCACAGACGCTGTAGGCGGCACACCCAACGGAACGGGATAAACATTTCCTGGAGAAGCTGGTATCGGATAGGGGTAGGGTTCCCGATTGGCCGCGGCTTGTGTATCGAAAGGATCCTGGGCAATGGGATTCCAATAAGTGACTTGAGCAAAATGGGCATTCGGCGTCAAACGGGATTGGTTTTGGGCCACCCCTGAGTTTCCAATAATCCAACTAAGGGTGGTGATCGCCATAATGGAGGCGAGGGACCAGATGGCGAAGACTTTACAAAATCGTTTCATGAGACTCGGGTCCTTGTAACAATGGCTGGGGCAAAAAAAACCAACGGCAGGTGTTGCCCTCGCACCTGATTATAGCGCCCCCGCCCCCCCCGCTCCCAACAGCAGTTTTGCTGGCAATGCTGTCGTGAAAAGCCCCAATCACGTGTCCCCTCCCCTGCTCTGGCAACGATCAATGCCCGCGATCGCGGGGGGCGTTCCGTTAGCAGAACCCGCCCAAAGACCAATTGGAGCTTCCGTTTTTGCGGCTAACATCCAGGGCCAGTCGATGCTGTAAAAATGAAGTTTTGTCGGGGACGCGTTGTTCGAGATCGATTTTGACTAAGATAGGTCATTTTTGATTAACATAGGGCATTGTGTGGTTGATGCGTTCGGGGGAGACTTTTTCCAGTAAACGGTCTCGATCAAACGAACGCAATCTGAATATTTTTCGAGGGTTCCATGATTTTGATTTTTGGTTCTCGAACATATGGAAGCGTGGATTCCATTCGTGGGCTGGGATATGTGGCAACGGAATTTTTTCACCTGTACTACATACCGGTCGTACCCTACCGAACTCGGTTTGTGATCAAACAGGAGGCGGAGGGTTTTATCGGGGGAACTTTGCCGCTGGATTGGAAGTCCATCACCGTGGCTTGGTTGCGGACCGTGGGGTTGTTGGCGACACTTTTTTTTCTGGCAGTGGCAGTGCTCGCGATGATGAACCCTCTCTCAAGTTGGCTGGCGAGGCTCGTGTTGCTGGCCCTGTTGGCCCTTTCGGGTTCCCTGCTCTGGGTTTCTTATTCCTCCTGGGCTCGGGTCGCCAGCTACCAACGCGCACTGACTTTGGCGCGCGACCTGAAAATGGACCCGCGTTTGTGCATTTATATCGACCTAATTTACGATCAGATCAACCAAGCCGAGGCAGACCGACGTTTAGACCAATTGGGTTTCGCGGCGGATGAGTTGGAGGACCTCGATGACGAACTCGCAGCATCCGGTTTGGATGAGTGGCATGAGTTTCGCTAGTAATTGTCCGGAAATAAGATCCTGGATTAGCTGGAACGCTCTCTAACGCACTTCGGCTAACTTAAAACGCGAGTACAAAGCGCGAATACAAAGGACAGGCATAATTCCATTTCAGCGCCTCAGGGAATGTCCTGTCCGTCCGCGATCCCAATGGAGTCGGCTATGATGCGGTTTATGACGAACTGGGAAGGATGACCACTCAGCTCGACACATTTGGCGATTCGACCAGCCTGACGTATGATAAAGAGGGTAACGTCAAGTCCCAAACCGACGCCAAGGCAAATGTGACCACCATGGTTTACGACGCACAAAACAGGCTCAAGACCACCACTGATCGCCTCGCTGGTGTGACGACGCACACCTACAACTGTTGTCGCCTGGTGTCGATTGTGGACGCCGAGAATCAAATGACGGCCTACGAATACAACGCTCGCGGTGAGAAGATCAAGGAAACGCATCCCGATCATGTCTCCGGTGCCACGGTAGGCACCACCGGTTATGGCATCGTTGAATTCGCCTACGATCCCGCCGGACGGATGCTGCGGAAGACCGACCAAGCTGGCGACACGTGCACGTTCAATTATGACCTGGCCGGACGGATGACACAGCGGGACTACCGCACTCAGGCCAATTCACCCAGCGGGACGATCGCTGACAGCGACACGTTCACCTTCGACCGGGCCAGCCGGATGCTGACAGCCGTATCAGGACGCTATGCCAACACGGTCACCAACGTTTACGACCTAATGGGTCGCCACCAAGAAGAAAAACTGACCATCGCCGGTCAGACTTACTCGGTAGGCTACGAATACGATAACCTCGGTCGCCGCAATAAGACGACCTATCCCAATGGCACACTGGTAGAACGGACGTTCACTGAACGGGGCCAGCTGCACACGACCAAGTATGATGCGAACGTCGAAGACACGCGGACCTATGACGATGGCGGAAGGTTGATCACCAGTGGCTATCGCAACGGTGTGACGACGACTTATGCCTACAGGAATGTGAGTGGGAACAAGGACAACTTGTTGGCCTCGATTTCGTTTGCTCATCCTTCGGGGGCGGCGACGAATCGGTTGGTGGGTGATTTGACTTATTCCTGGGACGCCAACAAGAATAAGACTAAAGAAACGATCGCCGGGACGATGTCAGGGTAAAGTTTTGACACGACTGTCGGAGCTGATCCTGATGGATATGACGACGAGAATCGCTTGACCTATTTTAAACGCAATAACAACGCGAACCCTCAGACTTGGGAACTCTCTCTGGTTGGCGATTGGGATAGTTGGTCGAACCTAGGGAGCAGTCAAACTCGTACCCATGGTGCGGCTCATGAGTTCACGTCGTTTACGGGAGCGAGCTCGGGGACGCTGACGTATGACGTGAAGGGGAACTTGCTCACGCGCCCCGCCAGTCTCCAGTCTCCCGCGTTGACCCTGACCTGGGACTTTGACAACCGGATGCAAGGGGCGGATACCGATGGGACTCCGGCGAGTTTGGAGGTGACGTTTGAATATGATGCCGTGGGGCGGAGAGTGGCTCGCAGTGGGCCAGAGGGGAACGTTGTCTATGTTCACTCGGGCCAGCAAGTAGTCACCGATTACACACGGGGTTCGGCCGCAGGGACGACGCCACTATTTCGCTATGTTTGGGGATCGTATATCGACGAGCCCATCCTGCGTCAAACGGGGTCAACGACCCTATTGTATTACCACCACAACCAGCAGTTCAGCACAGTGGCGCTGACCAATTCCAGTGGCTTGGTAGCCAGTCGCTATGCCTACACGGCCTATGGCGAACAAACCCTCCTCAACTTCACCGGTGCAGCTCAAGATTTCAGCACCTACGGAAATCGCTACACCTACACTGGCCGCGAGTGGGATAATGATCTCAAACTCCATTACTTTAGAGCAAGATGGTACGACGCGGTTGCTGGAAGGTTTATGGGCAGAGATCCACTGGGGTTTGTGGATGGGATGTCACTTTATCGTGGACATTTTAACCTAAGTTCTCTTGATCCGGACGGAACAATTTTGTTGCGGGATGTCTCGTCAAAATTTAAAAATCCTGCCGGGGCAAATGCCGGTAAAATTTGTGCATTTTACCTCGCTGATCATGGTGGTCAGCCGAAACAGGGCTGGTACGATGAAGCCCATCGAGTTGGTGATTTTGTTTACCCTGGTGCTATTACTTCACCCAAACAAATTACAGATTTCGTGCGTGAAAAAAAATGTTGCACAATTTATGTTTTTGGGCACCAAGGTGGAGACATAGGGGATGAATATGGCGGTCCAAACAATGGCGGCATGACAACCTATCCTTTACCCAATGAACCCAATAAACCAGTATTTGTTTTCCCAAACACAGACAATGAAGCAGACTTATCGCAGGCTTTTGAAGATAACAATTGCAACGGTTTCTGCGCCATAAATATGGTCGCATGCGGAGCCTGCACTGATGAGCACAAGAGGATACGCCAAGAAATCGCGGATCGTACCGGGTGCGTGGTGTGCGGGTCGCGTGGTTCATTTGCAGCTGGAGGATCCTACACGAAAGGGGAAGTTAATGTAACGATTGGCATGCCCTGTGACGGCCGGAATTTGCTTAAGGAAAAATGGAACCGGATTAGATGGCCGAACGATTGTTTTTTCCCCAACAACGACAGTTCGAAATGGACGCACAAGAAAGTTTGTTTAAAGTGGGGGTGGCGGTACCATTACCTGCCATACTCGACCTTTGGATTCTGGTCGCGGGATTGTGTAAAATCAGATTACATTTGGGAACCAAAGCAATGAATAAAAAATTTCCCCATTCTCCGACGCTTGGGTTTGTAGTAATAGTTAGACGAGTCCCAATTTACATTTTATCGGCTGCGTCGCTTTTGCTTTATGGTTGTTTTCAGGATACCTCCAATCAAAAAGACCAGACATCAAAAAGTTCGAGAACGTTTAAGAATGTGCTAGTGGTGCCGCCACTCCAACATTCAGAAACTATCGATATGTGGTCTCCAAATGCGGGGGATGCTCCAATGGAAATCTTGTTTCAATGGGTGCAAAACAATCCTCCCGCGAAAAAGGTTAATGCGACGCCTGCGGAACTGTCGGAAGCATTAAATGCGGAACATTTTGACTGTGCAACCTATCACTTAAATGCCGAACTACGCCAAGCTTTGACGGCTGCTCCAAAGTTATCATGGCTCTCAATATATGGCGCGAATGCAACAGATTTTGAATTTGTATGCTCACTACAAAAACTGAGAGGTTTGATAATTAAAGAGCTTCGAGGCCAAGATATCGACTGGAGTCAATTGGCCGGGCTCACCAATTTAGAATACCTGAGTATTGTTTCCGCCGACATGCCCAGCACTTTCGATTTACCGCCCCTTCCGGCCTTAGAAATTTTAAGCTATCCCTGGGGTCTTGTTGTTGGAGATTCTTTTGTGCCCGATTCGGGGGATTGCGTTAACTTGAAGTGTTTCGCGGCACAGGGGTCTTCTATTTCTGATGCTGGGATCGAAAAACTGAGCTTGTCATGCCCAAATCTTAAATATTTGAATCTATCAAAGGGGAAAAATATTACCCCAGCATCGATTGACCATTTTTCGAAACTAAATTCGCTTAAATATCTCCATATCGGATTGACTCCGCTCCAATGGCGTGAATATGACCCTGACTACGGCAGTATTCCAGTGCTTCAACAGGCGTTGCCTAATACGTATATTGGTTTCGGCAGTTGACACAAATATGCAAAAATTGTCAAGAATTGTGCAGTAGCAACCGTTTTATGCTGTCGTTTTCGAAGAATAACACAGTTGATAAATTCACCCTTTTAAAACGAGATGGTAGTAGCAGTTTTCCTTGTCAAATGCACTTCTGAGTTTCATGCTTGCCTGCTATTGGAATGGGTTTAGTGTGCCACGCAAAAGTGGCAAACTGGACAAGCATTTTCGTGTCAACCAAAAGCTTGATTATTAAGCTGTTAATAGGTAGGCGGCGTGCTTGATCACCAGTGCCTACCGAAACGGTGTGACGACGACTTATGCCTACAGGAATGTGAGTGGGAACAAGGACAACTTGTTGGCCTCGATTTCGTTTGCTCATCCGTCGGGGGCGGCGACGAATCGGTTGGTCGGGGATTTGACTTATTCCTGGGATGCCAACAAGAACAAGACCAAAGAAACCATTGCCGGGACGATGTCAGGGTATAGTTTTGACACGACTGTCGGAGCTGATCCTGATGGTTATGATGACGAGGATCGCTTGACCTACTTCAAACGCAGTAACATCGCGAACCCGCAGACTTGGGAACTCTCTCTGGTTGGCGACTGGGACAGTTGGTCGAACCTGGGGAGCAGTCAAACTCGCACCCATGGTGCGGCTCATGAGTTCACATCGTTTACGGGAGCGAGTTCAGGGACGCTGCCGTATGACGTGAAGGGGAACTTGCTCACGCGTCCCGCCAGTCTGCAGTCTCCCGCGTTGAGCCTGACCTGGGACTTTGACAACCGGATGCAGGGGGCGGACACCGATGGGACTCCGGCGAGTTTGGAGGTGACGTTTGAATACGATGCCGTGGGGCGTAGAGTGGCTCGCAGTGGGCCGGAGGGGAATGTTGTTTACATCCATTCGGGCCAACAAGTAGTCACCGATTACACACGGGGTTCGGCCGCAGGGACGACGCCACTATTTCGCTATGTTTGGGGATCGTATATCGACGAGCCCATCCTGCGTCAAACGGGGTCAACGACGCTGCTGTATTACCACCACAACCAGCAGTTCAGCACGGTGGCGCTGACCAATTCCAGTGGCTTGGTAGCCAGTCGCTATGCCTACACGGCCTACGGTGAACAGACCCTCCTCAACTTCACCGGTGCAGCTCAAGATTTCAGCACCTATGCAAATCGCCACACCTACACTGGCCGCGAGTGGGATAATGATCTCAAACTCCACTACTTTAGAGCAAGATGGTACGACGCCGTCGCAGGCCGTTTCATTGGCCGAGATCCGCTAGGGTTTGTGGATGGAGAAAACCCCTATTGTGCCTACTTTTCTCCTAATAGCCTTGACCCACTCGGAAGAGCCAAACTGCAAGAGCCATCGCGTCCCCTCGCGACACCTATGGAGGGTGGCCAACAGGCCATTGATCCAATCGGAGAAGACCACAAAAGTGGCGGAAAAACGTACAATTTCCATAAATGGCAAGCAAAGCGTTGTATTTTCCACTTGGGAATGAAGGATTTTGACCCACTCGGAAATCGCATAGATGCGGCGAGGCCAAAAATCGGCTGTAACTCAGATTGGATACCAAATTCCGTGGACATACCGATTTCAGGCAACTTCAATGCGATTGTGGATGCGATAAAGGACCACCAGTGTTGCGAACTTATTTTTGTCGGGCATGGAATATCGTCGGGCGGGATGGTTACTCAGCACGATCGAGGTTGGAGCTGGAAACCTGTCGACCGTGGTACAATCTACTACGACACGTTGTTTCCCCGCCCAGGCTGGGAATATAAAATTTCAAACGCTTTACAATCTATCAATTGCCAAAGTTGCAATGTGTTTCTGTTTTCATGCGGTTTTGGCGAAATGGGTGAAGTCCGGGAGAATAGAACGCAAATAGCGACAAGGTTGGGATGTTCCGTTTTTGCGCCCGAAAAACTCCTTTCCTATGCTGCAAAAGCCAAATACGTAGAAGATAAAGATAAAGATAAAGTAAAACCGGATAAATGCATGTTCTCCGACCCAACTTTAGCGGGCCAGCCGAGCCCTGAGTTTGCTGGACAATCTGGCCTAATACCTGTTTGTACACCGATTCCATTTTTTCGTTATGATCCCGTACCAAAGCAGCGAAGACTGCCCTTAAAACCAGAGAAGTGGTTAGACGGTAGTCGGATTGACAAATACGGTAGGTTCCATCCTGGTAGAGGTTTTTAGATGTCAATAGAATTACCGGCGTTTAAGGTTAAATGGTCAAGCGAGTATTCACTATGACTGTTCGAACACTATTTTCAATGTTTTCATGGATTGTGATTTGTTTTTTTGCTCATGCGTCGAGTAATTTGGCATTTACGCCTCAGGGAAATACGGTTGACATCTCAGAGTCCTCTGATGAGTGGACGTTTCTGTGTCCTCAAGAAAAACCCAATTTTTATATGGTATTTTCAGCTAATAATTTTTGGTATGTCGGAAACAACCACGAAAAAAAAACGACCCGTCTAAAACGCATCTCAATCTCAGATGGCGACAAGGATGACTATGAAGTAACGGGTAATAACATCGACTTTTGTTTCGTGAATGATGTTCCTATTGGCATTGAAAACGGTAATAATGTAATTGAAATTTTTTCAATGGATCGAAACCTAAAGTTTTCAAAGTTGTACTCGGGAACTTCCGTTGGCGAAATATTTTCGATTGACAATAAATACGTCTGTTTCCCAAGGTTGCAATACAATCGAGATCGAGATGACTTTGAAATCGATTTGGTAAGTTTTTCTGTCGCACAGGATGATGACAAAAATTTTGTTTTGGAGGACTGCCCACCACTCAAAATCCCGAACATGACATCAATTAACCCGATTTTTGACATTGACGTGGCCGTGTCAAGCGACGAACAAAATGTGATTATCGCTTCAGTTGGCCTATATAGCTTGAGCTTGATAAAACGTCGCTCGGAATCACAGGCAAACCTGGAATGGGAGGAAGCCTATTCAATTGGGTTTCCGACACACGATGTCTTCAGTCGTAATGGCGGCTCTTTTGAATGGGAAACTTGTGTCTTTAGTGTGTCACCCGAAACAAATTACATCGCTTATCTCGTGAATATTTTCGAATCAAATCAGGAGAGTCCTGCGCGTATCCAGCTCTTTACAATAACTGAGTATCCGCATGTCAAACCATTTTTTGAACAGATGACTCGCAAAAACAGTTATCATGGTCCAGGACTGCAGTTCGTTGCTCCAAATATTTTATTTCTAATGTCCGACGGGTATGCGCATTTTTTAAAAATAGATGATGTACCTGAAAGTCAAATAGAACATATGCAACTGGAGTCAGGAGGAAAGCGGCATAAGGCTGTTGGGAGGCTTACCGTCGATCAGACAAAAATTGTTGAGATAGTGATTCAAGAAGACGAAGAACTTGTAAGTGTTTCACCTATCCCAGACAGTCAAAAACTGCGCCTTATTAAGCTAACCAAACAAGGCTACTTTGTTCGCCACCTCGATTGGGGGAAACTATTTGATAAGAAATTGTCTTCAGAAAATGAAGACTAGCAAGGCACACCACGTAGCCTTCGTCAACAAATTTTAAATCGAGCGGATGCGGAAGCGAATGTTGCGAAATTTCGTGTCCTGGAAAGACAGACGAATAATTGGAAGTATCATCCTAGCTCTATACTCATATTCCTTGGCCTATGAAATCATAAAATTTCTGGCAGCATCGACTGCTTGTATTGGAGGATGAAAAAATGTTCCATGATTTAAATTACTTGGTTTTCAAAGGTCAATTTGAAAGAACAGCGTTTTTTCACGCCAGAGGACGCGTATCGGTGATACCACCAGTTTTGAGAAATTTTGGAACCGCGTTGCTATTGCTTGTGTTGGCTACTAGTTGTTCAAAGACAGACGGTGGGAATCGCTCAAAAAACCTTCCGCCCTGGAGCAAAACCAATTTTTCAACAGGTTCAGCCAGCATGATAGTTAACCGCGATGAGTCGACAAAGTTTACCTCGCGAGAGTTCGATTTTCTCGGGATAATTCAGTCGATCAGCAGTCATTACGAAGTTTCGATCTTGGTTCAGCCAAGTTCCTTGCTCACCACAGGAATCACTATTGAAGTTGTGGGAACCGATGTTAATTCAGTGTTAACATCTCTCGCAAAAGCGGCAGGTTTAGAAATAGAGCAGATCAATGAAAGTGAGTGGAAAATTTTCGATCCGAACAGCAGCGAGCATTCGTCCGAAATGGTTCAGTATCGATTCAGCGGATCTAACCCAAAAGAATGAGACGAATAGCTTACGCAAATTGAATTGAAAGAAGGACAGTGGATTGTGAGATTTGATCGCTTGGGGCTCTGCCCCAAGACGTAGAATTTGACCGCATGGAAACCACTAAACTCAATTGAAAGAACTTGCATTATATCGTTAGCCCGCAGTTGGGGTTTCAATTTTCGTGGATGGAAATTGACGGTGGGCGTTTGACAACCATCGCCTAAATTTACTGGGACGGCAACAAATTGGTTGATGGGGGATTTGACTTATTCCTGAGATGTTGACGGGAACCACAGGAGAAAACGATCTCAAAATCGATAGTCAGAGCACTCGAAGAACTGCGACGTCGGGGAGCTTGAGGTATCAAGCATGAGGGTGATCGATGTGCCTTGTCTGCTGCTGGTTAGCGCTGCATGAGTGTTTGGTACTGGAATCGGTATGGCGTGAAATGAAGGACAACGCGGGATCATTTCACAAATGAAGTGAATAAAAATGTTTTTGGATGCGGCCTCCGGAAAAAGACCAGCATTTTTTTGTGGCGAGAATGGCGGGCTCATTTCGTAGACGGTTGAATCCGGAAGAAGCATCTCTTAAGAAAGCAGACAGTGAAGGCTGGGGTAGAATTGTTCGCTCGTCGTTGCATCGCGGAGACCTGATTACTTGACCGACACTCCCTGATTGGATTCCCCTGCTTTTTATCGAATTTATCAAGGAATTTGATACTTCTTGCGCGATAACGTAGAATCTAGGCTTTTCAAAAGACCTATCTTGTCGGAGGCGGTTTTTTTTGTGGCCGTTTTTTCTTACATAGCCAAGGATTCTAATCAGAAAGGAATCAAGGGGTCGATCGTCAGCGATTCTCCATCGGCTGCGCGGCGATCGTTGAGAGACGCAGGGTTGACGGTCATTTCGATGTCGTCCATCGGAGAAAACTTGCCGAACCGTACCGCGTTAACCGAGAAACCGAAGGACAATTCTGTAGACGCTCGCGGAGATTTCGATGTCCGAAGGTCTCCATCGATCTGGAACTGGGGCCTTGATCCAACTCCGTTTCTTGGCGACCTCGCGACGCTTTTGTCTGTGGGCGTCCCTCTGGTTGAAGCGTTAGAAACGTTGATTCGACAGGCAAAAGGCCGTTGGCAAGGCCGATTGTTAGCCTTGAAAGAATCTGTCGAGTCGGGATTGACTCTGCGTGACGCCATGGAGAGGCAATCGGATATCTTTGATGAACTTAGTATTAGCCTGGTGGAAATGGGGGAGAACACAGGGCGACTCGACGATTCTCTGCGTCGTCTCGCCGATTTCAAACGTCGCTCCAGTGAGTTCCGAGACCGCGTCTTTAATGCGTTGATGTACCCCGGCGTCATCCTGGTGATGAGCGTCGGCGTCTCATTGTTCCTAATGAATTTTGTAGTGCCAACGCTTCTAGAAAATTTGGCAGACATGGGTCAAGAGCTCCCCTGGCCCACGAAAGTTCTGAAATTTATCAGCGACGTTATTGTGAGCTATGGCCACTACATGCTCATGTTTGCGATCGCGGCAATGTTCGGCGTCGTGTTGTTTTTGGCGACGAAAGCGGGGAAGCGAATACGAGACCAAGTCGTCCTCAAACTCCCGTTGGTTGGCAACATGAGTCGCAAACATAGGCATCCAACAGAATGCCAACACGAGCCAATCTCTTCGTTCAACATCCAGTCGCAAGCCTTCGGTAAAACGATCCTAGTGTCCCCAATCGCGTAAAAGGACTCGCCTCGCATCTCCGCGAGTGAGGATGTGGTAATTAGGAACGTTCGATAATTAAATGTAGGTTTTAGCTCCCCTAACGATCAGAAAAAACGCTGCTTTCGCGGGGCAAAAGGCTACAGTAAAAATCCGGTTGATACTTAGCACTTATCCCAGAACCTATTAGCCGTTGGGCACTAGCCCCCGGTTTATACGGTCCAACCGGACGCTAGCGCGTTTCGGCTGATGATTCCGAAACAAACAAACTTAGCTCCTACATTAAACTATTCGGTTGTTTTTTCGAGGTCGTTTGAACGGCTGGACGCAATGCCTCGCAAGCACCACATGACAATCAACGCATTGATCACTAGGAAGGAGAGGAAAACCCACATCCCGCCGATTTGGGCTGAGTCCGCGTGACTGGCAAACAAGTCTTCGATGGGAACGTGAGCCAAGCGGATGGTTTCCCGAACCACGGTCATTGTGAGAAGTGTCAAGAGTGTGCCCAGTGTCACCCAATGTAAACCGACAGAGAGGAACGAACGCGTGCGTCGGATTTGCCACCAAGCGATTCCTTGGATCACCAAACCGGCACAAGCCAGCAGCAAGTAGGGCGCGGCCAAACGGCTGAACAGCACACCGCGAATATCGGTCGCCAGGGCCAACAGATACCACAGGCCGCTGGCGACCGCGGCAATGATCATCGTGAGAGCCAGTGCGCTTATGTTCACTGCTGCGTGTTCGACAGCGACATGATGGATCAAATACGGCCCCTTGTCTGGGCCCGCCACTGTGCTCGCTGTCGATTCATGTTCGCAGCGATGTTGAAAGTAACGCAATTGCCATGCGGCCAACATCAACATCGTGGGGAATGCACCCAAGAACCAGGTTAACAGACGAGGCATCAAAGTT
The DNA here is from genome assembly GCA_041742275.1 of Pirellulaceae bacterium. Taxonomy (GTDB): domain Bacteria; phylum Planctomycetota; class Planctomycetia; order Pirellulales; family Pirellulaceae; genus BJ22. The sequence continues at coordinate 12,568 of JBGSIY010000905.1, forward strand.
CTGTCGAAATAAAAGACTTGCCCCGTTCGATAGAACTCGCTCCAAACCCCCTGCCCTTGGTTTGCCAGCAAATGATTTTCCGTCCAGCTGTAGCCGACAAACGCAAAACAAGCGAAGAGAATCAGTCCGACCGCAATCCTGATTTCTCGACGCGTCTGCGCAATCCAGTTGCTCTTGTAGAGATACAGCAGGTAGAAACCGATGATCAGGGCTGGAAGAATTACCATCCATCGATGAAACAGGAGCAGATTGGCCGTGTAAAATTGTTTTTGATACAAAATTTGCACAAATAAAAGTGGCGCCACACCGGCAGTGATCGCACCTCCCAACGCAAAAGGCATCCAGTCCCGCAATAGTGTGTCCAACGGACGAGTTTGTTTCTCAAGGTCTGTCGACCCCTTGCCGCCCATACCCGACCAAGCGAGATAGGCTGTTCCGGCGATCACATAGTTCATCAACAGCACGTGCAGGAACAGCGTGCCGACGTACAGGGTCAGGTACATCGCCGTTGCCCAGGGAAAACCAAATGGAAACACATTGTACATGATCGTCTCGGTATTGAGTCAGAAATAGAAGCTAAGGAACCGTCCCGTAATAAAATCCATTTTGAAAATTAGCCGGAGTGCACTAGCACCCGGTTTTGCACGGAACCGGACGCTAGCGCGTTTCGGCTAATCCGGGAACTTAATTCCGGACAATTACTAAAGGGAATCGGCTGTGTGTTTGTGTATCGACAAACGGTCGGCTTCGGCTAACCACTGCGATATTTGTTCTAACACTACGGGATCGTGATTTTCGGGCCATTCGACGGGTTCGCCCGCCTCGAGCCAACCCAACCATTGCACAACGGCCTCCACTTCGCTGGCCGGCCCAGCGAACGGTGGCATGAACGATTTGGTTTGTTGCAATTGGGCGATGTTTAGCCGCCGTTGGTCCAGCGTCCAGCTCCCCGCCAAATGAGTCAATCCGTTGACGCCACTTTCCGTGTGACAAATGGAGCATTGAAAACGAAAGACCTGAGCTCCGAGGCGGACCTGCGGATTGGGATACCGCGAGGGATTGAGTAACGGATAGGGGTCCCCAGCCACCGATCCATGTTCACGAAAGTAAGCGACTTTTCCGGGCGTGATCGAGTTCGAGAACAGAGTCTGCCGAATGGTGTAGGGCTTCCTGACACCTTCGCGAACAAATTCCCCGCCGGCCGAAGCTCCAAACGCCAAGGCTAACAAGAGTGTTGCCGTTGCACCATTGATATAGAGTCGCTGCAAATACATTCCCACCAACGCATATGCGGCGATCAAGGCCGACGCGCCGATGGCGATATTCAAAAACATCGTCATGGCAATGCTCCCGCCCAGAACCCATTGGCGACTGTCGTCAGGAATCATCATCAAAAACCAAAATCCCACCACCGGCATAGCCAACATCGGGAGCAGGAAATGAGCCGCTCGCCCAATCAGTACTGTTTTCGCGTTGCGATCCAGATTCATCGTGTTGATCACGATACAACCGGTCAATGCGGCGATCACCATGCACACAATCGTCCGAAAAATCAGAGATGGCCAGAAACTGGGATTAAAAAAACCGTCCCATACCGAATGCGATTCAAGCCATTGCCCGGGCGTTAATTGCCAACTAATAATTCCATTGATCCAGAACAAACTAAACCAAGCGGCCGAGGCGTAGGCCACCAGGAGTCGCATTCGGATCGTGTCGGGAAGTTGTCGGCCATAGCGAAAAAAAGCGTATCCGGAAATTACTTCTAAACAGAAGAAAGTCCATTCGGTGGCCCACAGCCAATGGAATTCATGAACCATCATCCCGATGGTGCGGGGGCTGATTTGAATCGACGTAAACCACATGCCGACTCCCGTCAGTGCACCGGTCACAAAACTGATGAGGACCAAATATTTAAAGTAGTCGTCAATGAATTTCTTGGCGTGCCCCTGCGAATCTCTGCCCGTTTGACAGAGCCATTGGAAATAGCACATCAACATGCCGCCGCCAATCGCGAACTGGGCCAGGAAAACATGGAAGATCCCCATGCTTCCAATGACCAATCCCTTCATCAAAGGACCAAAGTCATGTAGGGGGTAATATGGAAAGTCGTTCATCTTGCCCTGCTTTCGATCCACAAGTTCGCTGACGCGGATTCAACGGGCACTTTTTGTGCGTTTGGATTCCAACACGCGTGCAGCAACCTTGACTATTGTATGAGTTGGCATCGGTGGACAGCAGGGCGCCCCAACTGTTTTTTAGATGAGCATAGTGTCGCACCCCGGGGGCGCGAAGGAGCCGGCTGGTCGGCCGTGGTGGCGTTATCCCTGTGGTACTCTTGCCAAACAACAAAAGCTGCCTTTTCAAATCAGCAGGCAAGGGAAAAGTTGCGATGGGCCAGGGGGGGCAAGTGACTTTTCATTTGTGTTCCTGTCCTGGGTAGACGCGAGGGCAACAAATGATTTTCCGATGCGAGGAGAGACGTTAAGATTCCGTGTTCTTACGTCCTAAAAAGCTCTGCAGACGAAACATGTCGCGAACGGGCTTTTTGTTGCTATCGGATTTTTTGCGATTCAGCTCTTTTTCGCGACGATCCAGTGTGATGGCCAGTTCCTCGATCGCAGCGCGTTCTTGGCTGATTTTGGCGCGTTGAATTGCGATTTCGACTTCGTTGTCTCGCATGGCCTGTTGCAACTGATTTTTCAGTTCTTGGATCTCGTTGATATCCTCCTCAGTGGCTCCTGGTAAATCGGACAGGGCCATGGAGGACACCTCCAGGACTTCGTTTTCGATTTGGGCATCGGAAACCGGGTTATCACGAGCTTCGCTCTTGGAAAATGCTGACAGCATTTCGTCTCGTTGTTTTTGCCAGTTTCCTAAAAACGAGGCGGTCGAAAGGTTTCCAAATTCTTCTTCCTCATCGTCACTGCCCAGCGAGGGTTTCTTTTCAATTTCTTCCGAAGGCGTTGGCTCAACCTGACGGGATTCCAATTGGCTCCGCATTTCTTGGAGCTCAAGCTCCAGGGATTCGAAGCGAGAACTCATCCTGGCTTCGATTTGGTCGACCAGGCTGGGTTCGGAGCGTTGTTGAATTTCCTGTTTGATTTGCCGTTGTTCACGTTCTTGCAAAACCGCTAAAAACTGCCGAATACAGTCGATCAACTCAGCGGCTTCACTGGTTTTTCGATGCGACGTTTTTGGATTGGAATTTGCAGAGCGCGTGTTCATGGTGTTCGAGCGATTTTACGTCAAAGAAAGACTGTCAACGGGGTGCGAGCACGAATCGGGCATGAAGATCATGGTCGAGTTCGCCTCAGAGGTATTTAGGTTGCAGATTCGTGAAAGGCAATCCAATTTCACAAAATAGAGTCGATTTGCGAGAATTT
>JBGSIY010000906.1:0-2471 GCA_041742275.1 Pirellulaceae bacterium
GCACAAAGATGATGGGCACGATGAAGTGTTGGGGACGATGGGCGAGGCGCCTGACGCAATGACGCTGGTCGAGTCCGTGGAGGATGTTGATCGTTTGGATGTTCCATCAGATGGTAAATACGCCTACCTAACACAAACTACCCTCTCCGTGGATGATGCCAACCGAATCATTCATCGATTGCGGGAACGTTTCCCTCAACTTGTGAATCCACCCAAGGACGATATTTGTTACGCAACCCAGAATCGCCAAGAAGCCGTGCGGATACTTGCGCGGGAAGCAGATATTTGCTTGGTTCTCGGGAGTAAAAACAGTTCCAACAGTCAGCGATTGCGGGAACTTGCGCATGAGACATCCATTGACGCGTTTTTGATTGATGGTCCGCACGATATCGACCCGCTCTGGCTTCAGGGCAAAGAATGTGTGTTGGTGACAGCTGGCGCGAGTGCCCCCGAGACGGTCGTTGAGCAAGTTCTGGATTGGCTCAAAGAACGCTTTGCGGCCACCATTGAAGTGCGAACCACTCGAGAGGAGAACGTCCATTTCCCATTGCCGAAGGGGCTGAGGAATCTCAGTGCTGCGAAATCGGAATCATAAACGCCTTGGCAGGCACATACATTTTCGTGGTTGGTAAGAGTTGTCCGCTCGAGTTGTCCGAGCGAGTTGTCCGCAAGGTTGGTGCTGGTCTCACCGATTCCGCTTTTCCATCTCCGATATTTGAATCGATCGAAACTCGGCGTCCGTTGATGCATCATGGCCTTGGAAAGCGATTGTGCCCGCCTCTAGGCGCAAGCCACGCCGAGGGTTTTTGCCGGGTTTTCGTTTATCGGTCCAATCCACGACTTGTACGCCGTTGACCCAAGTTGCAATATGGGGGCCGGTTGCGATGATGGTTAACGAGAACCACTCCTCATCTTGGGCAACGATGGTTCTGGCGTCCTGCCTCCGAAAGATACCTCCTGTTCCGCAATCGGCGGGCTGAGCTGAACCCGTTTCCAATTCAGAATTATTCAACTGACACTCGTATCCATTGAGTAGTTCGTTGGGTATGCACCGAAAGAAAATCCCGGAATTCACGTCCTTGCGATTCAAGCGGCATTGCAGCGAAAGAACAAAGTCGGCGAACGTTTCCCGAGACTCGAGTTGCCCAAGGCCACCAGTTAGATGAATGGTTTTGTCATCGATTTGATCGGCCCGGGCGTCGTTTAGCAGGTCCTGGTTCCAATGGCTCAATAAGTTGGGGTCGGTATCGGGTTGGTCATGCAGCGGACGTAGGACAATGTTGCGAAAACTCACGCTGCCCCCGTTAAATTGCAGACCGATGAATCCTCGCCCCAGTGGCTTAGGATCTTCATACACACACGCAACGTTATCGTCGATACGGATCTCAATATTATCGCCGTTGACAATCGCATGCATCGAATGCCAATCATCTTGTTCGAGATGAGGCGCGTGGGTTGATTTTTGTCGGCCGACTAGGCTGCCCGTTGCGAACTCGTGAAGCTGCGGGTTGATAATATTAATTTCATAACAATCGACCAAGGGTGACGTCGGTCGGGGACTGGTCAGGAGGAAAACACCGCTATTTGTTAAATCGGAGGCTTGAAACTCCAATTTCAGCTCAAAACGCCCAAATTGGGTGGTTGTTCTCAATAGGCCAGGTGAACCGTTGGTGACTCGAATTTCACCCTCGACCACGTGCCAATCGGCCTCGGATTCCGCAACCCAACCGAATAACGTCTTTCCATCAAACAAATTTAACCAGCCCAAGTTTTCGCTGGGCAAGCGTTGATTAGTGAAAGAAGTGGCCGTTCCGTCATTCACGGAACCTTGACGCGGCGATTCATTCCAAATGATGACTGGAATAATCACTAATAACGGCAAAATCCGGAGTTTTATCATTAGTTCCAAAATTGCCACCATATCGGTATTTGAATTAAACAGGAGGTAATAAAAGCTGCCGAATCTGTATTATTAGTCAAGGTGTTCAATTAATATAGACTGGTAGCGTAGTTTGCTCCCAATCCAAAAACGCGTCGCAAAACGCCGGAGAAAGGAGCTGGGGTTTAGGTTTTAAAACTGTTTTATCGCATCCATCGAGTTAGGTCCCCCAGAGTCCGCTCGGACGGTTGTTTAGCTCGTCAGCATCAAACAACCCAGGCAGACCTAATAGGCCGGCAAGTGACTCCAGGAATAACGGACTTGTTGACAAAATTAGAGTTTTCGTTCCCCCCCGTAAAAGAACTCGTTGAACAGTTGTAAAGCTGTGGCCATCGCCCTGAATGGTTCCATTTGATTTTGAGGGTAATCCTCATACATTTATTGGGTTGATCCTAGCTGGACAGCGCCATTTTTTGTTGAGGGGCTGAGTGTATGAGTGTATGAGTGTATCAGAGTTGGGTTTTTGGCGGTACAGATTTGATTTTCAGTGGATCGATTCCGAGTTGAGCAAGTCGCTGTTTTCTGGTCTTTC
>JBGSIY010000907.1:0-2008 GCA_041742275.1 Pirellulaceae bacterium
ACATCGCGTCGATCATCGACCACAAGAATGCGGCAGTTGAGCTGAGGTGTTTCGGCTATTTGTTTATCACGTTCACTCGAACGGGGAATCAATCCTGGCTCAATAAGTTCGATCTTGTCAATCGCCTCAACAGGCAGACGAACGAAGAACGTGCTGCCATGGCCCAGTTCGCTCTGCAAACCCATTTCGCCTTCCATCATTTGAACCAGGCGTCCTGTAATCGCCAAACCAAGTCCGCTTCCGCCATACTGTCGTGAAACTGAAGAGTCGCCCTGAGAGAAGGGCTTGAACAACCGATCGACTTGCTCTGCTGACATGCCAATGCCCGTATCGACAATTGCAAACTGAACAGCGAAGCAAGGAGTTGACTGATTTCCGGTTTTTTCTTGGTCTTCGTTTTGCTTAATCGCCGACAACTTGTGGCTGCCGTCAATTTCCAGCAACGCAATATTTAAACGAACTTCACCCTCGTGAGTGAACTTTATCGCGTTGCCGATCAGATTGATCAACACTTGCCGCAGACGTATCGGGTCGGTCTTGATCGTTTGCGGAACCTGCCCCTCAAAGCTCACAAGAAACCTGATCTTTTTTTCTTCTGCTCGAATCGTCATCAAAGATTCGATGTCTGCAACGAGCTGGGGCAGCGGAACCAGGCTGAATTCCATATCCAGCTTGCCCGCTTCAATCCGCGGGAGATCCAGGATATCGTTGATCAGTTCCAACAAATACTTTCCGTTGCGTTTCATGATCAAAACACAGTTGCGATTGTCCGGGTCTTTTAAATGGTCCAGGAGTACGTCGGCGTAACCAAGGATTGCTGCCATTGGTGTGCGAATCTCGTGGCTCATGTTTGCGAGAAACTCACTTTTGGCCCGGTTGGCGGCCAATGCTTCTTTTTCACTTTTCTTCAACCGCTTTTCAATCTGTTTTCGGTCGGTAATGTCCTGCATAATTGCACTGACTGAGACGTTCTTCCCGGCCTTATCCTGTATTGGATAGTAACTAGCCAGCCATGTACGTTTCTTTTTAGAAGACCTTGTTTTGCCCGAAATTTCAATGTGTAGCTGCGACTGGCCCGATGCGATAATATCACGGAGAATCGATTCGATGTCGTCGCCCAGTTCCGGCAAAACGTCTCGCACCCGGTTCCCGATGTGATCTTCCGACGGCATTCCATTGATCTGGGCCATCCGGTCGTTGATCCGCAAAAATCGCATTTCCGAATCAACGACGGCCATTCCCAATGGAGCAGCGCGATAAATCAATTCAAGCTCACGCTTTTGCCGGACTAAATCCGCTTGAGCCAAGGCCAGTGCGGTTTCGACCTGCTGCTGATCTTCGATATCGCTGACGGTTCCAACCCATTCGACAATTTGCTGGTCCACCGACAGTACCGGTACTGCTTCTGCGGCGAACGTCCTGTAGCTCTGCGTCTTTTCATGCCAAATTCTGCCTGTCGCCTGGTACTTGGAGTGGGTAGAAGTCGCCAATTTCCAGCGCCGTAGCAATTCCGGCCGATCGCTTTCATGGATTACATTGAGCCAGCCAAAATCACGATGCGTCTCCCAGTTTTGCCCCGTATAACGCTCCCATGATGTTTGTGGTGAAACAAATGCGCCGTCAGGTGTTGCGGTCCAGACAATGCTGCGTGTTCCGGAAAGCAAGGCCTCATAACGAGCGTTGGCTGTTTGAAGTTGTTTCTCTGTTTCGCGATGGGCTTCGATCTCTACTTCCAAACGCTGGTTGGTTACCGCCAACGATGGAAAATGTAGGACGCTTGGGAAATGGCGGACGGATGCAATCACCGTCGTCCAAGAGATGATCGCCGTGACAAACTTGACGAAACCCGAAACTCTGTAAATCGGATGCCAAAAAATAATCGCCTCAACAAGGTGAACCGTCCCGCAGGCCAGAATGAACCCGGCGAACAACCAGAACAAACGTGAGAATGGAAAGTCTTTCCGCTTCAACACAAAGTAGATTAGCACAGTTGGAATGGCGTAGTACG